>CAJTLR010000002.1 GCA_910577185.1 uncultured Acetatifactor sp. | reverse complement strand
TGTATGCGTATGGAAAGGCTCTTGGACAGCTTCATATGTTATCCGCTGAATATTCTCCGAAAATTAGAAAATGGACATATCGTGATGTCCTGTTATGGATTGGGAAAAGGCTTGAAAAATACCATGCTCCCAATAAAATGCTGGTTGAGTTGGAGGGAGTTCAGCAAGCGTTGGACATGCTTCCTCAGACAAATGATTCTTTTGGATTGGTTCATTACGATTTTGAGCCGGATAATGTATTTTGGGATGAAACCAGACAATGTTGCACAGTAATTGACTTTGAAGATAGTATGTATCACTTCTTTTTGCTTGATTTGGAACAGGCTCTGGATGCGTTGCTGGAGAATATTCCAGCAGACAGGAAAATGATCGCAAAAACTACTTTTCTGCGAGGGTATCAATGTGTAAAAGTGTTAGAGCCAGATTATGCTGAAACGTTAAAACTGATGCGAAGATTCTGCAATTTATATTCTTATGCCAGATTAATTCGCTGCATTGGCGAAGAATACCCAAATGAATCAGATTGTATGGTTAAGCTGAGAGAGAAACTGCATAGGAAAATTGTATTTTTGGAAAATAGTGTGATGGGATAACTAAGGGATAGGTATCACAAGATTTTCTTGTGTTTATATAGATATTTTCATGTAAAGGAGATGATGTGATATGAAAAATAATGGTAGTTATATTCAGACACGGAGGGTGACTATAATTTAGCTCTCCGTAGACAATAAGGAGAGATTGATGAATATATTAAATTTTGAAAAAAAGCACGTTAAAGAAGCAATGAAAATTGCCCTTGCAAATTATAATGATGAGCGGCAATATGTAAAAGAATTGCCACAAGTGTGTGATATTCCTGACTTATACGGTTTAGCCGAAAATGGATTGGGTGTTGCTGCATTTGAAAATGAAAAGATGATAGGGTTCTTGTGTTGTTGTGAACCTTTTGACAATGCGTTTCGTGCCACTGATGTGAGAGGGATTTTTTCGCCTATGGGTGCAAATGCAGCCGTTTCTAAAAACCGCCCCCAAATTTATGCAGCTATGTATCAGGCGGCAGGAGAAAAATGGATAAAGACCGGGGCAGTTTCCCATGCAATCTGCTTATACGCTCATGACGAAGAACTTCAACAACAGTTTTTCCGTTATGGCTTTGGTTTACGCTGTTTAGATGCTATCCGTCCGATGGAATTGATTCATTGTGAATTTTGTACCGGATATGATTTAGTCGAATTGTCAGAGGCAGAATATCATTTTGTCTATCCGCTTCATTTAGCGTTATATCAACATTACAGAGAAAGCCCTTTCTTTATGAATCGTGAGCCTGAAACACAAGAGGGGTTTGTAGTATCTTCAATGCAGGAAGGAGCACGTTACTTTGTGGCAAAGCAGAACGGAAAAATATGTGCGTTTGTAAAAATTTCGGTTTCCGGCGAAACG
Source organism: uncultured Acetatifactor sp. (assembly GCA_910577185.1). Classification (GTDB taxonomy): domain Bacteria; phylum Bacillota; class Clostridia; order Lachnospirales; family Lachnospiraceae; genus Acetatifactor. The sequence goes on along the minus strand of CAJTLR010000002.1, from coordinate 107,098 downwards.
TTTGTTGCAATGGGCGACACATATCGTCATATCAGAGGTGCATACTGTCTGCCGGAACACAGGAGTAAGGGATTATATCAAAATTTACTGAACTTTACCATATCTGTGTTGAAAAGAGAAGGCTGTACCAAACTTGGAGTGGATTTTGAAAGTTTTAATCCAACAGCTCGCGGATTTTGGTTAAAATATTTTACTGCATACACTAATAGCGTAGTTCGGAGGATTGATGAGCGGATTATACATTTGAGGTTATAAAAGTTCCCTTGCTGTTTATTGGATTTCAAGAGAATGTACATATTATTAGAAATGTAGGGGAGCCGGTTTCCATAGATGAATGGATTATTGAATTGCAGCTGGAGCATGATTCGCTTAAGACTATAAAACCAAGAATAGTAGACAATTATGATGAACTGGAAGAGGAATTGGAAAAAGTCGAATAGTGGCAGAGGGGAATGCGTTATAGGTGTAACCAGTGTATATGGAAAATGGAGATTGCAGGTGGTATAATCAAATGGTCAATCATGATATCGGGAAGATAAGATATGTGAACTGATTCAATAAAAGAGATGAAAGGATGATAAATATGTCAAGACAAATACGAACTTCTGCAAAAGCAGTAATAATTCAAAATGGTAAATTGCTTGCAATAAAGTTGAATGATGGCAGGGAGGAATGGTATATTTTACCCGGCGGAGGTCAGGAAGGTGATGAAATGCTTCCTGAGACAGTTGAAAGGGAAGTTAGAGAAGAAGCAGGAATAGAGGTTAAATGTAAAGATTTACTTTTTGTTATAGAGGGGGTTCACGGTGAGAGTTTTCACAGAATGGATTTAGTATTTTTATGTGATTACTTGGGAAACGCTCCAAAAGCAACACTTCAAGGTGATACAAATCAGGTTGGATTTGACTGGCTGGATTTGTCTATATTGAATAAATTACCATTGTTCCCGTCAAAACTCCGCCGCCCGATAATGAATTTTCATGAAGGAAAAGAATACGTGAAATATCTTGGAAATGAGGAAATAGGTGATCCGGAATGCTTAGAATAGATGAATATATTGACGAATTAATCATTTTATTAAAAGATGCTTTTGGTGAAAGGCTGATGTATATTGGATTACAAGGCAGCTATCTCCGTAACGAAGAAACTAAAAACAGTGATATGCGTTACTAAAACTATGATATTAATTATATGGTTTAGATGGCAGAAAGTGACAAGTTGATATAAATTGCAATTTGTGGAGGTTTGAAGATGAAAAAACGAAATAAGTACTCAGTACAGTTGATATAAACTGTTAGCAGATTGTGCTGAGGGAAAATAACTTGCTGGCAGTCACAACTGTACTGATTATCTGTTATGAATAAAATCAAAGATAATAAGAAAAGGAGTACAGTTATGCGCTACATAAAACAAATTGCAAATAGAAATAAAAAAATGGTATTTGTATACCTTATAATTGGCTTGTTTAACGCTTTTATGGTAAATTTTAAAGCAGATTATTTCCAGAAAGTCGTTGATGCACTGGCAGAACATACACTTGCACCTAACAGAGTTATGATTTACGGGAGTGTCCTTTTTATCGGCTATCTCATGAACTATGCAGATGAGTATCCTGCGAAAAAATTGGAACATGGTATTTTCCTTGATTTCAAATTGATGGGACTTGAGAAAATTAGCAGGATCAGTTATCAGAAATATCAGAAACTTGGAACAGGAAAGCTGGTGCAACGGATTGAAAACGGAGCAGACGCAGGAAAAGGCGTTGTATTCGATTTTTGGTTTGCAGTGATTAGGAATTTAGTTCCAACTGTTTTATTTAGTATTTTATTCATTTGGAAGATTGATAAAAGAATAACGATTGTTTTACTATTGGGCTATATTATCATTTTCTTTGTGACTAATATTCTCTTAAAATTCTTATACCAGATGAAAGAACGAATTTTGGATAATGAGGAGGAACTAAACCGCTTTTTTGTGCGTGGCTTTATGGAAATGGTGGTATTCCGAATGGAGCATCAGTTCCCGAATGAACTACGAAAGGCACAAGGAGCAAAGAGAGAAATTGTTGTGGTATTAGTGTACGCATGGCAGACAAAAAAATTATCTGTAGGCTCGGTTGTTGCTTTGATTACATTGATTGAGAATGCCTATACACCGATTGCGATTTTTAATGTGATTTATGTGCAGTATAAATTGAACAGGGCTGCTTTTTCCAGGTATGAACAATTTTTGGACATGCAGGATGATAAGCAGCTTTCCCATGGAATTGTTCCTCATGCATTTTCGGGAAAAATATCAGTTAGGAAATTATCGTTTCGGTATGGAGAAAGGCAGATATTGAATAATATCTCATTTGAAATACGGTCAGGCGACAAAATAGCCTTTGTGGGTGAAACGGGTTCCGGTAAATCAACAATTATAAAGCTACTTGCGGGTTTATTAGAATATAACGAGGGAGAGATTCTGCTGGATGGAGAGAGACTTTCCGGTATATCGTTAGAGGCTTTGTATAGAAGAATGACTTATTTGTCGCAGGAAGCCCCGGTTTTTGATGGTACAGTAAAAGAAAATATTGTATTTGATAGGAATATTCCGGATGCAGAAGTTAGAAAAGTATTAGAACGGGTAGAACTTTTATCCTTAGTTGATGAGTTACCGAAGGGAATAGATACGCAAATAGGGGAAAAAGCATCTTCTCTTTCTGGTGGAGAACGGCAGCGCCTTGCATTGGCGCGCATTTGGTTCAAGGACTTGGATATTGTCATTCTTGATGAAGCAACTTCTGCGCTGGATAATTTGACAGAGGGTGTTGTTATGAAGCAAATATTGGATTATCTGTCGGATATAACAGTCCTGGCGATTGTTCATCGCTTTACAAATATACAAAATTTTGACCGTATTTTGGTATTCAGAGATGGGAAAATTGTAGGGCAGGGTACATTTGATGAACTAATGAAAAACAATGAATATTTCTCAAAACTTTATCGTTGTAGCATGAAAGAACAGGTATAATAGCTATACTTTTTCCTTATTCAATGAAATAGATATGGTGCTGGCGCAAGAAAGTATAGGAATATTAGTCTGTAATTATGGAGGTATTATTGTGAAAATAAATAAGTGTGTTAAAAAATCTTTTGTAGTAATTGGTAAGGAAGGTTCCACATCAGATGGTGAGACTTTTGTACAAGAGTTATGGGATAACGCAAATCTTCATTTTGAAGAAGTGAAGCATTTGGCAAAGACAGATGAAAATGGAAATATAGTCGGAATATGGGGAGCAATGTCTGATTTTTCCCGTTCTTTTAAACCGTGGGAGGATTTTAACAAGGGACTTTATCTTGCAGGAGTGGAATGTATGGATGATGCAGAAGCACCCAGTGGCTGGACAAAGTGGATTATTCCTGGTTATGAATATATTTATGTAGAATGCGATAATGATGATACATTTCCTAAGACAATAGAGTATATGAAGGATAACAATATTCCATTAGCTGGTGCAGTTCATGATTTTACTTGCCCGCAGACGGGGAAGAATTATATGTATTTTCCAATTAGGATGTTATAGTGAGGAAGAGTCAGATAGGAAATTCCTACGCTTGTATAAAGAATTAATTGCAGGCTATGACTGGGGCAAATGCAGAAATTGTTGCAGGAAATGCCTTTGAAGTGAGCCGATAAGAAAGGTGATGGACAGGATAAATCAAAGATTGTTAAGTAGGGAGGGATGACTGAAATGACTAAGGTTAAGTTTTATGAAAATATGGCGGATGAACTGCTTAAGTTTGCAGTGATTTTTGCTAAAACTCAAAATAAATATGTTTTTTGTAAACACAGGGACAGAGATACATGGGAAGTACCCGGAGGTCATCGGGAAAATGGGGAAAATATAATGGATACGGCAAAAAGGGAACTGTGTGAGGAAACAGGAGCTTTGGAGTTTGATATAGAACCCATTTGTATCTATTCCGTTACAGCACCTGATAATTTGAATCATGGAGAAGAATCTTTTGGAATGTTGTTTTTTGCCGATATCAAATGTTTTGAAGCGGAGTTACATAGTGAAATTGAAAAAATTATAATAACAGATAAATTTCCAGAGAGATGGACATACCCTGACATTCAGCCGCGTTTGCTTGAAGAAGTAAAGAAACGGGGGTATCTATAAAATGAATGAAACTCATATGATAAAAGAAATATTTGCAATACCATCTCGAAAAATTTGATAAAGAGACAAGAAATAAGCTTATGAAAATGTAATAATATTGGTAATGAATATTTCTCTCATTCAGCTGCTTGTGCCTTATATTTTGCATGATTTTATTTTAAAACTATTTCAAGATAAAAGAGAACAGACATGACCCGGAAATGACGAATTTGAATGGAGATTCGATATGAATCTGATGAATTTTTTAAAACAGACGGATGCCCTTACAGCACAATATTCAACTGAGCAGCTCATTGCTTTTATTCATGAGATCGGGAGAGTAATTCCGGAACAACGCAGGGAAAATTTTCTGGAAATACTGGAATCTGTCGGGAATAAAGCAGGAATGGAAGCAGACAAAAATGAAGAAAAAGATGCTGATTTTGCTGAAATGTACAGTCATATCAGAGATAACCTAAAGATAATTGATTCACAGGAAATTGCGGTTACCAGAATATTGAACGAAGAATATGATGACTGGTATGACGACAGCGGCGAGGAATTTTATTATGAGGACAACAGCGGTATTTCGGATATGCTTCAGGAAGCTTGTGACTTTGTGCACATCTGCATGGACATGGAGAGATATAAAGAAGGCTTTGAAGTTGGAAATCAATTGTTGGCAATGGAAATTCTGTGTGATGATGAGTATGATGGTGAAGAACTCGCACTTGGGGATATGGTGCATTATGAGCTTTTGAACTGTGACCTGACGCAGGTTATTCTCGATATAATATATTGCGCATATCATGCAGTTTCGCCGGCCAGACGCCCGGAAGTATTGTATGGAGTTATGGTAAATGCAAAAGAGGACGCAGTCACATTGGAAGCAGTGATGCAGCATGGAGATGAAGAATTACCCGGGCTGGAAGAGTTTCTGCCCTGTTGGATTGCATATCTTGGTGATAAAACAGGACATAATGCAGATTGTCTTATTTCGGAAGCCGTAGGTTTGTTAAATGATGTTTCTTTGGAGGTTTGGTATGCGGAAAAATATACTGCTGTCCATCCGGGTTTATATCTGAACATATTGGAAGATGGGAAACATATGGTGACGGATGATTTGGTATCCATAGGAATCAGGGCCATGAAGACGATACCAAAGAAATATATTATGCGCTCCAGAGCGGCATTGAAAACGGCTGAGTATGTTGTTGCCATGAAGGGAGAAATGTCTTTGCTGGAAGAGTGTTATTTTGCCGCATATGAATCAGATACATCTGCTCCGAATTATCTTCGGGCACTGCTGAAAGGCGGTGAAATTGAGAAGAAAAGGAAAAAACTTCAAGAAGTCTTTATGAAATTATCTGTAGATAAAAGCAGCGATTCTTTTGGTATGTATGTAAGAAGCGAGTCATCCTCTGAGAGGGAAGAGAACAGACCGGACAGCAATATGGTGTTAATGCTCAGGTTTTTAGACGGGCAGTTTGCGGAAGTATTGGACCAAGGATTCAATAAATCGGAAGCATTAGGCTGGTCAGGATCTTTTATGAAACAAGGGATTGCATTGTATCTGCTATATTTGTATGAGGGGCAGTGGAATAATCAGGGAATTACCGCCATGGCAGAGATCGTAAAAAGTGCAATGAGATTTTCCGCAGATGAATATCGAAAAGGCACTTGCGGGTTTGAGGGAATGGGCGAAAATGATCTGTTTTGCCAATTGTTTTTAAAATGGAAGTCCATGGTGCAAATGGAATCTGATATTAGAAACAGGGCGGTAAAAAGAATCACGGCACTGCTGGAAAAGAGGACTGCGGGAATTATGGATGTAAACCGCAGAAACTATTATGGGGAATGCGCAGCACTTATCGCTGCTTTAGGCGAAGTGCAGGAATCCATGGGAGAAATACATATGAAACAGAGGCTTATGACATCGTATAAGGACGCCTACCCGCGAAGGAGTGCATTCCGGGAAGAGATGAGGAAGTATGGCTGGATCGATACCAGGAGAAAATAAGGGGATTATATAATGCTTCCTGCTGCTTGAAAAACGGTGTAGCTGTGGCTATAATGATTTTAAGATTGAAAGGAAAGAGGAAGGGATAAATGAAAAATATAACATCAAGGCCGTTTCGTGTATTGGGAGATTGCAATAAAGTATATGAGTTTATGACCGCTATATATGAGCGGGACCATAGAAATGGTATTCAGGCCCCCTTTTTTGAATATGCCTATTCATCGTTTGCCAGCTGGATGGATATTACCTATTCTTATAAAAACCGTATTTGGGAGGATCAGGGAGAGATAGTGGCATTTTGTTTTTATGAGAATCCCATCACGGAAATTTACTTTTGCCTGAAACCCGGATATGAGGAACTGGCGCCGGAGATGATATCATATGCAGACAAAAATATGACCCATAAAGGGGAAGGAATAAGCATCAACCTGTCGAGTGGACAAGGTGCATTGCTGCAGGCCGCAAAACAGTCGGGGTATTATCAGGAATCAGAAAGCTGGGATATGGAATTTGACTTTGCGGATGTGCTGGATTATCCTTTGCCGGAAGGCTTTCATTTTGTGGAACCGAAAGAACTGGACATGGGCAAAATAGGCAAATGCTGTTGGAAGGGATTTGACCATGAGCCGGAGGAGGGCGTGTGGGATCATCAGGGTGAGCAGTCTAATTATCTTATTTTTACGGCGCCCCATGCAACCGCGGAACTTGCAGTGGCCATTGCTGACGAAGCAGGGGAATACGCCTGTTTTGCGGGAATGTGGTGGACACCGGAGAATAAATTGGCGTATATGGAGCCTCTTTGCACCATTCCGGAGTACCGGCACAGAGGGCTTGCGGCTGCCGCCCTGTCTGAGTTGTACCGAAGAACAAAAGCGTTAGGCGCAACCCATATGACAGGCGGGGGCAATGGCTTCTACAAAGCCATTGGCTATAAACCGGCAGTGAAGTGGACCCATTGGAAGAAAGGATAATTATATATAGAGGGATGTCAGGGTTTCCTTGCCAGCTCCAGGTCCATTGTGTAATATACAGTCATAATGCCGCCATGATTGCGGATGGCGGCATGAATCCCTTCAAAAAGCATTTTTCTATGGGGCTCTTCCAGCTTCATGTGGTCCGGATATGTCCGTAATAATGCCATATATTCATCGGTGGTAAAGTCCTTTGTGGCGGAATAGATATGATATGCAATGTCTGCAAAGCCGTATTTGCAGGCGGTTTCGGCCAGTTCTTTTGCATTTTCCATGCCATATTCTTTAGGGGGTTTTTCCGAATGCATATACTTTGCATATATTTCTTGAATTTCTGCAGTCATTTCTCTGCGTCCCTGATCTGGCCCCGCATGATAGGCAAAGCGGGCAAAAACTCCGTCTGGCTTCAGCAAATGATAAACCCGCGTATATCCGTATTCCTCCGGAATCCAGTGGAATGCAGTTGCAGCATAAATAAGATCAAATGACTGGTCCGCACCGGTAAAATCCTGAAGGGTCTGGGGAAGTAAAGAGAAATTCGCATAGGACTGGCAGCGTTTCTGTGCGAAAGCGGCTAACTGCCCGCCGGGTTCGATTCCGGTAAAATGACATTGGGTGGCCAATATAGGCAGCGCTGCCTTTCCTGTCCCCAATCCGATTTCAAGCACATGGCTGTGGGAATCCAAAGGCTTATAGCGGAAGATGGCATCATAGATTTCCTTTACATATGTAGGACGGCTTTGGTCATAATCTGCGGCTGCGTTGTCAAATGTGTTTTCAAAGGCGGTCATTTTTCACTCTCCTTGTCCGGTGTTTTCTGTCAGTGTAGCACGATTGCGTCATGGAGTCAATCTGCAGGAGTCTTTCGGGCAGCTTTTCCGGCCGCCGGTATGGTTTGGGGCAACTGCCATTGAAAAAAATAGGCAAACATGTTAGAATCAGGCAGGATGTATCGCAGGAACCGGGTTGTAAATCCTGCCATCCTGTGTGAAAAGACACCGTTTCGCTGATATACTGTCACAACAGAACCGGCGATTAGAATCATGTACAGCGGGCGGCGAGCCTGCGCTGCAAGGGGGTAATCATGTCCGTACAGGGAGAAACCAGGGAAAAGTCGAGAATCAATATCCGGGAGCCTAAACATTACAAAGTCATCATGCACAATGATGATTTTACACCCATGGAATTTGTGGTTGAAATTCTGATTTACATTTTCCGCAAAGATCTTCTGGAAGCGGAGCGTCTGATGATGATGGTGCATGAGAGCGGCAGGGCAGCAGTGGGAACCTATAGTTATGACATAGCTGTCACAAAGGTGCGGGAGGCTTTGGAGATGGCTAAAAAAGAGGGTTTTCCTTTCCGCATGACAGTGGAGGAGGCATAATATGTACGTATCGCCCGAAGTAGCGGAAATCATTCAACAGTCTGTCACACTGGCACAAAATGCCGGTTTTGAGTATGTAACCCCGGAACTGACATTGTATGTCATTTGCCGGAATCCGGTATTTGCCAGGGCTTTCCGAAATTGTGACGGAAGTGTCAGAAAACTTGACTATCAGCTGAAAACCTGGCTGGAAGAAAACATGGAGCGCAGGAACGAGGATATTCCGGCACCGGATGAAGGAGAAACGGTAAATTTTCAGGGTTCGGTATCCGGGGAAAGCGATACGCCTTCATTTTCCTACAGCATGGAACAGATGCTTTCCTTTGCCTGGGAATCGGCCCTGAACAGCGAAAAATCCATGATCCAGCTGCCTCATCTCATCCATGCGCTGTACGCGCTGCCGGAGAGCTATGCGGTGTACTATATGCAGGCGCAGGGCGTGGAGCATGGGGCGCTGCTGCGGGAGCTGACCATACTCTGTGAAGAGATTTCTGCCATACGCAAGGGGCGGAAAAAAGGCAATTCCGGGGCCGGTTCCGCAGGGGAAAATGTATCCGGGGAAAGTGTTCCTGATTTTGATGAATGCGGGGACTGTCCCGGGGATGTTCCGGCAGGAGAAATTTTTCACGGAGAAGATTCGGACGGGTCCGGTGCTGGCATGAATTTCGGGGAGGATCCGCTGGCGTACGGAGACCTTCCGGACCGGGAGGATGACTGCGACACGGAAAAGGACTTCTGGCAGCAGTATGCAGTCTGTCTGAATGACAGCCTGGATCAGGCAAAACCGCTGATTGGCAGGCAGGAAGAGCTGGAGCGTACCATGCAGATTCTCTGCCGCCGGGAAAAAAATAATCCGCTCCATCTGGGGGAACCGGGAGTGGGCAAGACTGCCATTACTTTAGGACTGGTCCGGATGCTGGAGGAAGGGCGGGTTCCGGCCCCTCTCTCCGGCGCCAGGATTTTCGCCCTGGACCTGGGAAGCCTGCTGGCGGGCACCCAGTACAGGGGGGACTTTGAAAAACGTTTTAAAAAGGTTATGGACAGTCTCTGCCAGGAGGACAAACCCATTGTCTATATCGATGAAATTCACAATATCGTGGGCGCGGGGGCGGTAAACGGCGGGAGTTTTGACATTTCCAACATGCTGAAGCCTTATCTGGCAGAGGGACATGTGCGTTTTATCGGCGCAACCACTTTTGAAGAATACAAGAAACATTTTGAGAAGAATAAAAGCCTGGTGCGCCGGTTTCAGAATATTGACATCAAAGAACCGGATATCCTGGATACCGTCCGGATTCTGGAGGGTCTGAAAGAAACTTACGAAAATTTTCACGGTGTGGTTTATGAAAAGGGTGTGCTGGAATATGCCGCGGAAATGAGTGCAAAATTTATCACCGAACGGTTTCTGCCCGATAAAGCCATTGACCTGCTGGACGAGGCCGGGGCTTACCGCCGCATGCATCCTCTGGAGCAGGGGGAACAGACAGTAAACCGGGAACTGATTGACGAAATACTGTCCAAAACTTGTCATATTCCCAGGCAGACAATGGAAAAGGACGAGACGGAAGCCCTGGGGACGCTGGAAGCCCGCATGCTTTCCCGGATCTATGGTCAGAATGAGGCGCTGTCCCAGGTGGTGAACGCGGTGAAATTTTCCAGGGCAGGCCTTCTGGAAGAGGGAAAGCCCCTGGCCAGCCTGCTGTTTGTGGGACCCACCGGCGTGGGAAAAACAGAAATCGCCAGAAGCCTGGCAGAGGAGCTGGGCATCCGGCTCATCCGCTTTGACATGAGCGAATATGGGGAAAAACATGCCGTGGCAAAACTGATCGGCGCCCCTGCCGGCTATGTGGGCTATGAGGAAGGGGGGCTTCTCACGGAGGAAATCCGCAAACATCCCCACGCGGTACTGCTTCTGGACGAAATCGAGAAAGCCCATCCCGATATTTATAATGTTCTGCTTCAGGTCATGGACTATGCCACTCTTACGGATAACCAGGGACGGAAAGCGGATTTCCGGAATGTAATTCTCATTATGACTTCAAACGCGGGCGCCAGCCGCATGGGGAAAACCGGCATCGGTTTCCAGGGGCAGGATGGAAGCGCGGACGTGATTCTGGAGGAGGTGAAACGCATCTTCCAGCCGGAGTTCCGCAACCGTCTCAACCGGATTGTGGTATTCCGGAGTATGGATGAGAAAATGGCGGAACAGATTGTGGAGAAAAAGTCAGGGGAGCTGCAGAGGATGCTTTCCCGGAAAGGCGTGGAGCTGGCTGTGGGCGCCCCGGCAAAGGCGCTGCTGCGGAAAAAAGGCATCAGCACGGAGTTCGGCGCAAGGGAAATCGAGAGGGTGATTCAGAGTGAAATCAAGCCTCTCCTGGTGGATGAAATGCTCTTCGGGGCATTGAAAAACGGCGGAAAATGTGAGCTGAAAGCGGATGATGGCTGCTTTTGCCTGTCCATTCCGGACCGCCCGGCAGGGGCATCCGCATTCGGTAACGGAGCGGTTTCCGTGCAATAAGCCCGGGAAAGGGCACATTATTTTTTCGGAAAGGAGTCTGTATGCCGGTTTATATGCTTGATAAAGACACCATCTCTTTCCCCCACCCCACTCTGGCCCGCCGGGACGGTCTGCTGGCCGTTGGGGGAGACCTGAGCGTAGAACGCCTGCTTCTGGCATACACCCATGGAATTTTTCCCTGGTTTGAACCAGGGGAAGAGATTTTGTGGTGGTGTCCCAAAGAGCGCTTTGTGATTTTTCCGGAAGAGATTCACATCTCCCGGTCCATGAAAAAATATACCAGAAGCCATGAGCTGAAAGTGGTTCTGAACCGGGATTTTGCGGATACCATGCACCGCTGCCGCATAAAGAGGGAATTTGCGGAGGGAACCTGGATTTCCGATGAGATGGAAGAGGCTTATCTGCGCCTCCATAAAGAGGGATATGCCCTTTCCCTGGAGGTTTTTGAAGATGGAAATCTGGCAGGGGGACTTTACGGTGTTTCCATTGGCAGGTGTTTTTTCGGGGAAAGCATGTTTTCGGAACGGAAAAACGGTTCCAAGGCGGCACTGATTGCCCTTGCAAATACATTGCTGGAAAACCGTTTTTTATTTATCGACTGTCAGTTTCATACCGAACATCTGGAAAGCATGGGCGGCCGTTTTATTTCCTGGGAAGCATATGAGCAAATGCTTTGCCGGGGAACGGAGGAATGACGGAAGAATGTCATATGGGAAAGCGGATGGTCTGAAAGGCGGAAAAACGGGAGTGTTTCTTATTGAAAAAAATGGCTGACGGCGCAGATCAGGGGCCCGGAAGAGTTCTTCCGCGGCCCCATTTTCATGCGCAGGGGTGCGTAAGGAAATCAGCAGCGAAAGCTGCACGCGCCCCGCGCGGCGAGTAGTGGAGAAGAGCGTTCCCCTACTTGATTGATTCGACAGGAAAGTCCGTTGTCTGTCAGGCTGAAATTATGAGTTTGAAACCGGTCTCAATACTGCCACACTGTAGGAGGGCAGGGTAACGGTTTCGCCCTTCAGGGTCACTTCCCCGCCATCCACGGACAGGTATCCGGAGAGTTCCAGTTCTCCGTACTGTGCCCCGGGCAGAGTCACTTGTTTTTCATCTGTCTCCGAAATATTATAGAGCAGATAGATGGTTTCCCCATTGTAGGTTTTTGAGATGGCGGCAATATCCTGATCCGTGACATCTTCCAGTCTGGCCACGGTGCCTCTGGCAATTTCGGGATTCTGATTCCGCAGCAGAATGGTATCCTTATAAAAACTGTATATGGAGTCATCCGCCTTCATCTGCTCTTCGGCACAGGCAAACTGATTTTCCTGGGGCTCCATATCCAAAGGTCCCCGGGTCATGCCCTCCGCAAGGGCGTCCGCCGACCAGTACATGGGAGCCCGCTTGTTTTCGTCTTTGCCGCTGCCGGTCATACCGATTTCTTCCCCATAGTAGACAAAAACGCTGCCGCTCATCAGAATATTCAGGGGTGCCGCCATTTTGACCTTGCGCTGGTCATACTGCATATATCCTGCCGCCCTGGCCATGTCGTGGTTGACAAAGAACGGTGCGTCAATGGCGTCTTCCCGGACTTCGCGGATGGCATTCTGTACCCGGGTCAGGGCTTTGGCGTAAGCCTGGGCACTGTTGGTCTCGCCGCTGAAGGTCAGGGTCTTTGTGACCACTCCGGTAGGGCCTGCAAATTCAAAATCAAAAAAGCTGTCGATGCCGCTGGCATAATACTGCGAGTAGGAGCCCAGCCCTTCCCAGGCTTCCCCCACCAGATAGGCATCGGGGTCTGCATTTTTCACATAATCGTTGATCCAGGCCAGCACTTCCACATTTTTGCTGGCGGCGCCGCTGTAAAATTCCTTTACCGCATCCAGACGGAACCCGCCCACGCCTTTTTCCAGCCAGAAGTCCATGACTTCCTCAAGTTCTGCCCGGAGAGTCTGGCTCTCGAAATTCAAATCCGGCATTCCGCTCCAGAAGACCCCCTCATAATAATAATCTGTGGAGCCTACCTGATACCAGGTATCGGAGCTGGGATCCCCTTTTGTAAAATGATAGTATTCGTAGTAGGGGCAGTCCGCGGCAGAGGGTTCCTCACCGTCCCCCAGGGACGCCAGATAATCGCAGGCTTCCACAAACCAGGGATGTTCTGAGGAGGTATGGTTGAGCACCAGGTCGATGATCAGCTTGATGCCGCGCTTGTCGCACTCTGCCACCAGCGCCTCAAAATCTGCCATGGTACCGTACTCGGCTTCGATTTCCAGATAATCTTTCACATCATATTTGTGATAAGAGGCGGAGGGCATGATGGGCATCAGCCAGATTCCGTTAAAGCCCATATCCGCAATATAGTCCAGCTTTGAGATGACTCCCTGAAGGTCGCCGATCTGGTCCCCATCGCTGTCACAGAAGGAGTACACAAAAATCTCATACCAGGTGCGATAATTGTCGTCAATGAGGGTCACTTCCCGGCTGCGCCAGCCGGATGCACCTCCGCAGGCGCCCAGGCTGCAAATGACGCATGCGACTGTCAAAAACAATACGAAAATTTTCCGAAACTTATGTTCTTTTCGATTCACTTTTCCCATGACCTCCTAATTTTAAGTAATTTTCGAGAAGTTTCGATATATCGTATTGAGAATATCACTATTTCCAAATTTTGTCAAGCCGTCCAAAGCGATGGGGGTGGAAATGAATTTTCAAACATGCTCTGGAAGACCGGAAAGGAAAGTGCTATAATATTCATTATCAAAAGCCCATATTTATGGCATGAAAGGGCTGAATGGCCATGCTGGCACAGTGTCAGCCGTTGATTCCATGTGCGCTGATGCGCCAAAATATGGTATTATGCTGACACAGATGGGCACAGTGTCAGCCGTTGATTCCATATGCGCTGACGCGCACGAAATCATGGGATTGGTATAACGGCCGGAAACAGGGAGTCACAAGGGATAAAGAGGAGTCAAAAAATGTCTGACGAGAAGATTTGGGAAGAGGAAAATGATGATGAGCTGATTCTTGACTTTGCGCGGTCGGGATCGGGCAGGCTGAGACAGATGGCAGAGGCCGGCGACGCATATGCCCAGGACAAGCTGGGTGACTGCTACAAACGTGGCTGGGGCGTGAAGCGGGATTATGCGGCTGCCGTGGCATGGTATGAAAAATCGGCAGCCCAGGGAAACGCCGCTGCCCAGCGGAGCCTGGGATACTGCTATGACTATGGGCACGGCGTGAAGACAGATAAGGTGAAGGCTGTTTACTGGTATGAAAAGTCTGCGGCCGGAGGCGATGTGGATGCCCAGAGGAACCTGGGGAACTGCTATTACTTCGGCACGGGTGTGGAAATCGATTATGAAAAGGCTGCATTCTGGTACGGGATCGCCGCAGAGCAGGGGCATCCGGATGCAGAATGCAGTCTTGGGCTTTGCTACAACAAGGGACACGGTGTGCCGCAGGATTTTGGGAAGGCCATAGAGTGGTATGAAAAGGCTGTCAGCCACGGGGACGATATGGCGATGTATAATCTTGCAATCTGCTATTCCCGGGGAGAAGGTGTGGAGCAAAACGAGGAAACGGCTGTGGAATATTTCCTGAAAGCGGCAGAGCAGGGACATGCGGGAGCCCAGTACAGCCTGGGAGTGCGCTGCTATTACGGCACCGGGAGGCCGTGCAGCCATGCGGACGCGGTTCACTGGTTTCAAAAGGCGGCGGAACAGGGCCATGCCGATGCCCAGGTTTTTTTAGGCAGATGCTATTCCGAGGGGGAAGGCGTGGAGCAGGATGACAGAAAGGCGGTAGAGTGGTACCGGAAAGCGGCCGCCCAGGGGGATGCGGAAGCCCAGTTTTCCATGGGCTGGTGCTATTACCAGGGCACGGGCGTGGAGCAGGACGACCGGAAGGCGGTAGAGTGGTACCGGAAGGCGGCGGAGCAGGGGGATGCGGATGCCCAGTGCAATCTGGCTTTCCATTATGACAAGGGCCGGGGTGTGGAGCAGGATAATGTACAGGCAGCCCGCTGGTACAGAAAATCCGCAGAACAGGGTAATGCGGACGCCCAGTACAGTCTGGGACTGTGCTGCCAGAAGGGCCGGGGCGTTGAGAAGGATGACGCGCAGGCTGTGGAATGGTACCGGAAGGCGGCGGAACAGGGCCATGCGGACGCAGGATACTGCATGGGCTGGAGCTACGAAAAGGGCCGGGGTGTGGAGAAGGACGATACCCGGGCGGCAGAATGGTATGAGAAGGCCGCCGTTCTGGGAGATTCCATGGCCCAGTTTAGTCTGGCCCAGAGATATGAGACCGGATGCGGTGTGGAACAGAATGGCGCCCGGGCCGTGGAATGGTATCTGGCCGCCGCGGAGCAGGGCCATGAGGAAGCCCAGAATATGGTGGGCAAATGCTATTTCAAGGGGGCGGTTCTGCCCCGGGACGGCGTAAAGGCGGCAGAATGGTTCCGGAAAGCGGCGGAACAGGGTTACATGGAAGCCCAGACCAATCTGGGACTCTGCTATGCTTACGGCCTGGGTGTGGAGAAAGATGCACGGAAAGCCGTCAAATGGTATACGGAGGCGGCAGAGCAGGGAGACGCAGCAGCCCAGTTTAATCTGGGATGTTTCTGTGAGGCTGGCTTTGGCATGATGAGAAATGAGGATACGGCTGTGAAGTGGTACAAAAAAGCGGCCGCCCAGGGGCATGAGCGGGCGCAGGAAGCCCTGGACAGGCTGGTTTGACCGGATTTTTGCATAAAGATTCCTTCTTCGGGGCTGTTGCAAAAGCGGAATGACAATTCGCGGGGCAACGGCCCCTTTGGGATCATATTTAAAATTCTCTAAAGATTTGTTAAAGATATCACAAAACATCTTGAGGCTCCCGAAAAATTTTGCTATATTCAGTATGTGCCGAAAACAAAAACGGCATATACTGATCAGGACGGCCTTTCAAAAAAGGATCTGACAGGAAATAAAGGATATGGCAGGGGTGGCATTATGGGCAGAATACGAAAAATATTGACCGGCATTGTCCCGGCTTACGGCATGGTTCCTCTTATTTTTGCCGTTTCATTCAACCTGGCGGTTTACGGCGGCGCCAGGATGATAGCGGGAGACTGGCCCCATCACAATATTGAGAGCGCCCTGGACCGGCTGATTCCCTTCTGGCCGCCCATGGCCGCAGTATATCTGGGCTGTTATGCATTCTGGGTGGTCAATTATATCCTCATCGCCCGTCAGGGAAAACGGGAAGTCTGCCAGTTTTTTGCGGGAGATTTTCTCTCCAGGGTAGTGTGCCTGTTGTGTTACCTTATTTACCCCACTACAAATACAAGACCGTATGTGGAGCCGGAAGGATTCTGGAATCAGGTGATGATTGCCCTTTATGCGGTGGATGCCGCGGACAATCTGTTTCCTTCCATACACTGCCTGGTGAGCTGGTTCTGCTATATCGGACTGCGGGGAAAGAAGGAAATTCCCGGCTGGTACAGGGGATTTTCCTGCCTGTTTGCGGTTTTGGTGTGTATTTCCACCGTGACCACGAAGCAGCATGTGATCGTGGATGTCATTGGGGGAATTTTCCTGGCGGAAATTTGCTTTTTTGTTGGTAAAAACAAAAAGATCTGGGGAGCTTATGAGAAGGTACTGAATAGAATCAACGGCAGGCTTCTTCTGAAAGGAGGAAGTGTATAGTGCGGTCAAAAAAGAAGGTAATCGGAAATGCGCTGTTTCTGGCGGCTGTTTTTGTGCTGACGCTGTATGGCGTATTTCACGGGGAAGACCTGGGGGCAATGCTGGATGCCATCCGGGCGGCAGACAAGAAAATGCTGGTTCCCGGAGTCATGCTGGTGATTGTCTTTATCTGGGGAGAGTCCGTGATTCTCTGGTATATGATGAGATCTTTCAGTATCCGGGTGAAAAAAAGGATCTGTTTTCTGTTTTCCTCCGTGGGGTTTTTCTTCAGCTGCATTACACCATCGGCCACAGGCGGTCAGCCCATGCAGATTTATTATATGAAAAAAGAAAAAATTCCCATTCCTCTGGCGACGGTGATTCTGATGATTGTGACCATTACATATAAATTGGTACTGGTTGTAATCGGACTTGGTGTACTCTGCTTCGGGCAGGGATTCATGCATCAATATCTGGAAGGAATTCTGCCGGTATTTTATCTGGGGGTGATGCTGAATGTGTTCTGCGTCAGCTTTATGACCCTGCTGGTGTTTCATCCGGTTCTGGCGGAGGTGATCCTGACTAAAGGCATGAAGTGGCTGGAGGGACTGCGTTTTCTGAAGCATAAGGAGGAGCGGTGCAGGAAACTGCGGGAATCCATGCAGGTATACCGGGAGACCGCGGTTTATTTGAGGGAACATGTCAGGGTAATTTTGTGGGTGATCCTGATCAGCTTTCTGCAGCGTCTGGCCTTGTTTTCCGTGACCTACATGGTGTATCTTTCCTTCGGACTGCAGGGAGCCGGCTTCTGGGAAGTGGTGCTATTGCAGGCGGTGATTTCCGTGTCCGTGGATATGCTGCCGCTGCCGGGGGGAATGGGAATCAGCGAGGCCCTGTTTTTAAGAATATTTCCCTCTGTTTTCCTGACCATGACCCTTCCGGCAATGGTTCTTTCCAGGGGACTGGGATATTACAGCCAGCTGCTGATCAGCGCCGTGTTTACGGTGGTGGCACATCTTTACTATACTATGAGAAAAGAAACATCGGACACAAAAAGTTAAAAAAAAATTAACAATCAATTCTTTTTTTACCGATATAATTACCATACTATGTTTTCCCTGTTCCGGGGAAGGTTCGTCCGGGGAGGATGAAGATACTTTTTCAGGAGAATCGATTTTTGGGAAGGGCAGGAAGAAAGGGACGGCAGTAATGGGAATGAGGGCGAATACGAGGAGGGGCTCCTGTGATTGGATTTTATGATTATACGGTTATACTTACCTATATCAGTTTTTTGTCGGCTGTGTCGGGGATTTTCTGCGCATCCTCCGGACACTTGCGCTGGGCAATCTTTTTTCTGGCCTTTTCGGGGTTTTGCGATATGTTTGACGGAAAAATTGCCCGGACAAAGAAAAACCGGACGGAGGATGAGAAAAGTTTCGGCATTCAGATAGATTCCCTCTGCGATGTGGTCTGTTTTGGCATCCTGCCCATTGTGATCTGTTACAAGATCGGCATGAACCACATTTACGGCATGGTGATCCTGGCCCTGTACGGGCTGGCGGGAATGATCCGCCTGGGCTATTTCAATGTAATGGAAGCCAGACGGCAGGCAGAGACGGAAGAGGCGCGGAAGTATTACCAGGGGCTGCCCATCACTTCCATGGCCATTGCGCTGCCCCTGCTGTTTGTGGTGTCGCCCCTGTTTCCCAGCCACGGAGTGTTTGTGGGTGTGCTGCATGTTGTGGTGGCGCTGGTGGGTTTCCTGTTTATCTTTGATTTCAGGCTGAGAAAGCCCTCCGTGAAAGAGGTACTTTTGCTGGTCCTGATTGTGGGGGCCTCGGTGACGGTGATTTTGTTTTCCTGGCGGGGATGGTGGAATCTGACGCACAGATAGTTTGAATACAATATGGACCTGCGCGCTGCAAAGCCTTGCATGGCCTGCCGGAAACCGGCCATGGGCGGAAAGCAGCGCAGAAATGGGGTAATGATATGCATTTAGTGGCAGACAGAAAAGGACAGATCACACAGGAAGATTCCCGGCAGGACAGGCTGCTGGAGATTTTATATGGCCACAGGGCAGGACGGGGGCTGCTGAGGCTTCTGGTGTCGCCGTTTCTCTCCCGGCTGGGGGGGCTGCTGCTGGATTCCCAAAGTTCCAGGTTTCTGGTGCCATGGTTTATCCGCAGTCACGGAATCGACACAGGGGAATACCGGCAGAAGGAATACAGATCCTTTAACGATTTTTTTACCAGAAGGCTGGCGCCGGGGGCCCGGAAAGTGGAGAAGACACCCGGCGTACTGGTCAGTCCCTGCGATGGCAGGCTGAGTGTGTACAAGATTCAGGATCCTTGTACTTTTCTGGTGAAGCATACTTACTATACGGTGGAAAGCCTTCTGCACAATCACAAGCTGGCATCGGAATTCGAGGGAGGTTATGTGTGGATTTTCAGGCTGTGCGTGGACGATTATCATCGTTATATTTACGCGGACGGAGGTTATCTGTGGGCGCATATCCGGATTCCCGGCGTGCTTCACACGGTGAACCCGGTGGCGGGTGACCATTTTCCCATCTATAAAGAAAATACCAGGGAATACTGCCTTCTGGAATCAGACAATTTCGGAAAGATGATTCAGATGGAAGTGGGAGCCATGATGGTGGGAAAGATTCAGAACCACCAGAGGGGCGATCTGGTGCGAAGGGGCTGGGAAAAGGGATATTTTGCCTTCGGCGGCTCCACGGTCATACTTATCACCAAAAAAGGGGCAGTTTCTCCGGACGCGGATATTCTGGGTAATTCCCGGCGGGGAATCGAGACAAGAGTCCGGCTGGGAGAACGAGTGGGAAGCAGGGCGGAATGAGCCGGATGCCGGAGCGGGCCGGGATGTGACCGGAACCGCTTTTGGCAGGTGCCGGGAAGACACAGAGGGAATACTTTGGGGGGATTCGGGTTGAAATGGATCATGTGTGCCATGATATTTTCAGGGCCATACACGAAGGGAAATGGCTGAAAATAGAGTATCGCAACAGGGAAGGGCAGACCACGAAATACTGGATCGGCATCAGGAACCTGAACCCAGAGAAGCGGACTCTTGCGGTGGACGGACTGCACCTTGGCAGGTACACTATGGAGTCCTATGATGTTATCTATATTGATTCTATTTTGTCCTCCCGGGTGGTGGAGGGTTCTTATTGTCCGGTGAATGAAGAACTGGTTCAGGATATCTACGTTAATCCAGACAAATACAAATGCTTATTCGAAAACACCGCAAATCTCAAGATTCTGAATTATCTGGAGATGTGCAGCAAGATGGATACCGTGCCCTATTATTCGGATTTTGCGCTGATACATTATCTGGACCGGGAAAGTTTCCGGGGGGAGGGCTATCAGCTTGATGAGGAGCAGTTCCGGGAAGTGGTGAGACATTTCCAGATAAAAACCCGGCTGAAGACAGAAGAGGACAGCGGGAGGGGTGGGAAACTCACCATTCAGCAGCTGGCAATGAACTGCCTGAGCATATACACGTCCAGGGGGCTGTATGTTCTGGCGTACAGGAAGCTGGAGCTGGATGTGAAGAACCGTCTTCTGCGCCCTGACGACGATATCACCATCTGCACCGAATACAGTTATGGGGAGACGAAGGAAAATATCCGCAGGTATCTGGATGCGGATGAATTTGAACTGCTGCAGGATTTTGAAAAGAACCAGGAAAAGATCAAGGACTGTGTGATGCGGCACAGCCGCCAGGTCACAGGGGTGGACGACATGCCCTATATCATCGGGCTGGGGATGGACATTGCACTGGACCTGCACTCGGAATATCAGGCCATTCTCCGGATGTACGCTGAAAACAAAGTGACAGTGCCCCTGAAAGCTTTTTTCGGCGATCTGCTGGACCGACCTGTCCGGAGAAAGAATTATCCGCTGGCGCTGCTGGACCGGCGGGTAAATCTGGACCAGCTTCTGGCGATTCACAATGCCATGAAATATCCGCTGGCATATATTCAGGGACCGCCGGGCACCGGCAAGACCAATACCATTATCAACACCATTGTGACGGCATTTTTCAATGAGAAGACAGTTCTTTTTACTTCCTATAACAATCATCCCGTGAATACGGTCTTCGAGAAACTTACTGCCATGGAATACCGGGATAAGAGAATCCCTTTTCCGGTGCTGCGGCTGGGCAATCTGGAAAAGGTGAAGGAGGCGCTGGCATACATAAAGGCAATATACGCCCAGGTCCAGTCCATCACGGTGTTCGAGGGCACGCTGGACAGAAAAAAGAATGACCGTTCCCGGCGGGCAGGGGAGCTTTCCGGCCTGCTGAAAAAGTATGAGGAAGTGCTGGACTTAAGAGAGCGGGAAGAAACCCTCAGACGCCTGCTGGAATATCACGGCAGCATTCCGCTTTCCATGGAAATGCTTCCGTTCCAGGCAGACCTGCAGGGACGCCAGCTGCGCCAGGTGGAGCGCAGGATAGAGGAAGCGGGGACCATAACCGACCGGGAGGCTTTTGCGCTGCTGGACGACGAACCGGAAGAATTGCGGAAATACCTTTATTATACATCCGCCAGATATCTGAAGAAACTGGAAGACAGAAAGTTTTCGGAATTACGGCAGATTTTGTTCGAGACAGAGGAAAAAGAGCAGCTGGGGGCATTCACAAAGTATCTGGGCAGAACCGAAAATGTGAAAAGACTGCAGGAGATTTTTCCGGTCATCATTACCACATGCATATCGGCCCACCGTCTGGGAGAGCCGGCTCCCATGTTTGACATGGTGATCATGGATGAGGCCAGCCAGTGCAACACGGCGGTTTCCCTGGTGCCTGTGATAAGAGGGCAGAGCCTGATGCTGGTGGGGGATCCCCAGCAGCTGAATCCGGTGATTCTGCTGGACGAGATCGCGAATCAGAAGCTGCGCAGAAAATATAAGGTTGCGGAGGAATATGACTATCGCAAAAATTCCATCTACAAGACGTTCCTGGCCTGCGACGCAGTCAGCGACGAAGTCCTTCTGCGGAATCATTACCGGTGCAACGGTAAAATTATAGCGTTCAACAATCAGAAATATTATCATTCCAGACTGCAGGTCTGTTCCCGGAGCCAGGAGACACATCCCCTGGTGTATCTGGATGTGAAAAGCGGAAGCGGCAATATGAGGAACACCGCACCGGAGGAGGTGGAGCAGATTGTCCGGTATGCCCGTGAAAACCAGGACAAGAGCATCGGTGTGATCACGCCTTTTGTAAACCAGAGAAAACTGATTGAGGATGCGCTGGAGAAAGCGCGGCTGCAGAATGTGGCCTGCGGAACCGTGCATGCGTTTCAGGGGGATGAGAAGGACGTGGTGCTGTTTTCGGCGGCCATTACGGACCAGACCCGGGCGGGAACCTATGAATGGCTGAAGAATAACAAGGAGCTGATCAATGTGGCCACTTCCCGGGCACGGGACAGGCTGATTGTCCTGGCCGACTCCGGGAACCTTGCCAGGCTGCACCAAAAAGACGCGCAGGACGATCTCTTTGAGCTGGTGGAATATGTAAAGAAAAACGGGGATTCCAGGGTTACCGGGAAAAAGGCAAATTCCAGGGCCCTTGGGGTAAAACCCTTCAGCACGGCCACGGAGGAAGCGTTCCTGGGGAATCTCAGCCACGCGCTGGAAAATATCTGGCTGTCCCAGAACCGCTTTTCCATAAAGAAGGAAGTGGAGACCACCGCGGTTCTGGGGGAGCAGGATGGGGGAGACGGCCTGTTCCGTTCCGGACAGTTTGACTTCGTGGTATATGAAAAGCAAAATCACGGGGAGAAGCCGGTGCTGGCCATCGAGCTGGATGCGAAGGAACCTTTCGGGGATGATGTGGTGAAGGACAAGGACAGCAGAAAACAGGAAATCTGCCGCAAATACGGCCTGCAGGTTATCCGGGTGGAAAATTCCTATGCCAGAAGATACAGCTATATCAAGGAAATTCTGATGAATTATTTCTCGGTGAGACATTAAAAGACCGGGTAGGGGAGAGTCCTTCTCCACTACGCGCCCCTATGCAATCAAGTAGAGGAATGCTCTTCTCCACTACGCGCCGCGCGGGGCGCATGTTGCGTCAGCAACAATTTTCCTTATGCGCCCCTGTGCATAAAAGCCGCAGTCAGGGATCTTTCCTGACCGCGGCTGCGGACTTTCTCTGGGGGGCGGGCCCGGTGGAATTTCTCACGATAAGGGATGCGCGCAGAAGGATGGATCCTATGGGCACATTGTTCAGCAGACAGGACAGCGCATAGAAGCCGCATTTTCCCAGGGATATCCTGTCCTGCCGTATGGTAGTCAGGGAAGGCTGGGTATGGTTGGTCATGGGCAGATCGTCAAATCCTACGATGCTGATGTCCTCGGGGATGCGGATGCCCCTGTCATCGCATTCCGTGATGGCGGAAATGGCCCGTACATCATGGGAAAAGAGAATGGCAGTGACGCCTTCGTCCAAAAGCTTCGGAATGTATTTTCTTGTGGAATCATTCACAAAATAGCCCAGACCGATGTAATTTTCGTTGATTTCCAGACCATATCTGTCCATGGCGCGGAGATAGGCATTGTAGCGGGCCTTCAGGATATGGGATTCCAGCGGGCCGGAGATCAGGCCTATTTTTTTATGCCCCAGTCCGGTGAGGTGTTTCACCGCCAGTTCAAAGCCTTCCTGGCTGTCGCAGCCCACGGAGGCTATATAGGGATTCTCCTTAATATAATTGTCGTATAAAACAGTGGGAATCCGGGAAGTACGAAACTCATGCATCCAGGGGTCCAGCAGGGACAGTCCCAGGATGAAAGAGGCCTGGTATCCGTGTTCCATCATAAAGACACCATAGGGGATTCCGCGCTGGAAATCCATGTCTATGGGAATGATGTCCACCGTCCAGCCCGCGGGTTCCGCCATCTGCTTAAAACCAAGCACCAGATCATGGCCAAACTGGTTGGGCGTATGGAACTCCATGTTTTCGATCAGGATACAGATTGTCTTTTCCCGTTTCTGCTGGCGTTTGTTGACATAGCCCATCTCCACTGCGGTCTCAAGAATCCGCTTGCGCATCTCCTCGCTGACATCCCTGGCATTGTTCAGCCCTTTGGAGACAGTGCTTTTAGATATTCCCAGTCTTGCGGCAATGTCGTTTATCGTAGCCATGTGCCCGACCTCCCGTAAAATTTTGTGAAAAATTACTACAACTTAATTGGCCTCTGAAAAGATTATAGCAAGATACCGCTGAAAAAACAAGGCTGACAGCGAAACTTTGACAAAGAAGGAAAGGCGGAAAAAAGATAAAAAATAAACTTTTTAAGAATTAAAAATCCGGATTTCCCCCAAATACAACGAAATTGTCTTTCCTGGGGACAGAGGGGAAAACCTTGGCAGGACGAAAAAAGAAAAAATATGTTTCGTCGGAAAGTTTCGCCAATAATTTCGTATTTCACTGCAAATTGCATAACAAAATACAGAAAGCCCTTAAAAACGCCATAATTGTGCACAAAGTCATGGTTGACGGATTTCTAAAAATATGATATTTTCATTCTAACGAAACTTAAAGAAACCATAAAATTTTTCTAAAGGAGGAGTTTCAAATGAAAAAGCTTTGTGTAACATTGTTACTGGCGGCAATGGCTGCCACGGTTTTGACCGGGTGCGGAAACGGAGATGCACCTGCTTCCCAGGGAGGAGAATCCCAGGAGTCCGGCCAGGGCGGAGAATCCCAGGAGTCCGGCCAGGGAGGAGAATCCCAGGCGGAAGAGTCATCAGGGGGGGGCGGCTTCCGGTGAGACACAGGATGTAAGCCTGAAGGTATGGTGTCCCCAGAACCAGATTGACACAGGTGCCATGGAGCAGATGCAGAAAGCCTTTGAGGCAGAGCATCCGGAGTACAAGATCACCTGGACCACCGAGGTGGTAGGTGAGGACAAGTGCCAGGATGAGGTGCTGAAGGATGTGGGCAATGCGGCAGACGTATTCCTGTTCGCAAGCGATCAGCTTCCCCAGCTGGTGGACGCCGGCGCCATCGCACAGCTTGGCGGCGAGACCGAGGCAATGGTAAAGAACGAAATAGCAGAATCTGTTGTGGACACCGTAACCCAGGATGGAAAGGTTTACGGAATTCCTTTCACACACAATACTTTCTTTATGTATTATGACAAGACTCTCCTGGATGAGTCCGATATCACATCCCTGGAGAAGATTATGGCCAAGGAAACCGCTGAAGATGTGTACAACTTCTACTTTGAATCCGCAGGCGGCTGGAAACTGGGCTGCTATTACTACGGTGCAGGCTGCAGCATTTTCGGACCGGAAGGAAACGACCTGGCTGCAGGCGTGGACTGGAACAGCGCTACGGGCCTGGCAGTGACAAACTACCTGATTGACCTGATCAACAATCCCAAATGTGCTTATGACGGCGAGATTACCGTAAGCGAGCTGATCGAGAGCCACAGACTGGGCGCATGGTTCGACGGAAGCTGGAATTATGAATTGTACCACACCGCTTTGGGCGATGACCTGGGAATGGCTGTTATCCCCACCTTCAATCCCGATGGAAACGATTATCAGCTGCTTGGCTTCTACGGCTCCAAGGCAATCGGTGTGAACGCACAGTCCAAGAACATGGTTGCCGCTGTTCAGTTTGCAGGATTTATCGGCAACGAGGCAAATCAGATTCTGCGCTATGAACTGTCCCAGCAGGTTCCCGCCAACAAAGCGGCAGGTTCCAGCGAGAAGGTTATGGCAGATCCTCTTGCAACCGTACTTGTAAATGAGTCCAACAATGCCAGCGTGGCACAGCCTTCCAACTCTGTGTTCAGCGCAAGATACTGGTCTTATGCAGGTGCAATCCCCACCGAAATCAGAAGCGGGGAAATCACCAAGGATAACGCCCAGGAGAAGCTGGATGCCTTTGTGGCTGCCATGATAGCTGAATAATATCTGACCTTTTTGGTACATACCGGGGTACGGCAGTAAGTCTTTGCGCCGTCCCCGTTATGATTCCTGACAACGGCGATTCCCAACGGAGTTTCCGTTGTTCGACAATCATTCCATACAAACCCAGAACAGAAAAATATAAAGAAAAGATGCGGAACTAATAACAGGAGGTTTCCAATGGGACTTTTTAAGAAAAAAGCTTCGCTTAAATATGATAGGCCCAGGGACGAGAGCGTCTCACAGGTATTCAAAAAGGGCGATACCATTACAAAACTTTCATTTATTGTCTTTGGACTTGGCAACATAATGAACAGGCAGATCGTCAGGGGACTGATTTTCCTGGCTCTGGAAATTCTTTATCTTGTCTATATGATTTCCTTTGGTATTTCGTCCCTGGGTGATTTTATCACACTCGGTACGAAGGAACAGGGGCAGGTGTATAATGAAGCGCTGGGAATCTATGAGTACGCATTGGGAGATAATTCCATGCTGTGTCTGCTGTACGGGGTAATCACCATTGTTTTGACTGCGGGAATCGTTTTTATCGCCTGCATGTCCGGCAAGAGCGCTTACTGTACGCAGGTACGTAAGACAAAAGGGCAGCATATTCCCTCCTTCCGGGATGACATCCGGTCGCTGAAGGAAGAGAATCTGCATGCGCTTTTACTGACATTCCCCATCATCGGCATTCTTGTCTTTACCATTGTGCCGTTGGTATTCATGATTCTGATTGCGTTTACCAGTTATGACCATGAGCATCAGCCGCCCGGAACTCTGTTTTCCTGGGTAGGACTGGAAAACTTTAAGTCCCTGATCGCATCTTCCAGTTCCCTGGCCACCACATTCTGGCCGGTACTGGGCTGGACGCTGATCTGGGCGGTTTCAGCTACTGTCAGCTGCTACATACTGGGACTGCTGCTGGCCCTGCTGATCAACCGCAAAGGCACCAAAGGCAAGGGATTCTGGAGATTTATGTTTGTATTGTCCGTGGCAGTGCCCCAGTTCGTGACCCTGCTGACCATGAGGACTATTTTCAACGCAAACGGGCCGGTGAATGTCCTGCTGCGGGATTTCGGTATCATCGGCGCCACGGAGTCCATACCTTTCTTTACGGATCCCCTGCTGGCGAAGATCACCATTATATGTATCAATATCTGGATCGGTGTGCCGTTTACCATGCTGTCCACCACGGGTATCCTGCAGAATATTCCTGCGGACCTGTATGAGGCGGCCAAAATCGACGGGGCCAGCGCGCCTGTCATTTTCCGGAAGATTACACTTCCCTACATGCTGTTCGTGATGACGCCCAACCTGATCACTTCCTTTACGGGCAACATCAACAACTTTAACGTTATTTTCCTGTTGTCGGGCGGCGGTCCTGACTCCCTGGAATATTATTACGCGGGCAAGACGGATTTGCTGGTTACCTGGCTGTATAAGCTGACCATAACCCAGAAAGACTATAATCTGGGAGCGGTTATCGGTATTCTGGTATTTATTATTCTTGCCACACTGTCACTGTTAACCTACCACCGTACGGGTGCTTATAAAGATGAGGGGGCGTTCCAATAATGAAGACAAAGAGAATGATTACCAATGCTGCCTGCTATGTTCTGCTGACGGTATTAAGCATTATCTGGGTACTGCCGATTTTATTTGTCATCCTGACCTCATTCCGGGAGGAAGGCGGCTCCTATAAGACCTATATCTGGCCCAAGGGCTTTACCCTGAACAACTATAAGGAACTGGTTATGGGTGTCAACAGCAAGATCACGGGCGGCACCAATATCGATTTCACCAGATGGTTTTTCAACACCCTGATCATCGCCATTTTCTCTACCCTGCTGTCCGCGTTTTTCGTGCTGTGCGTCTCCTATGTCATGAGCCGTCTGCGCTTTAAGATGCGTAAGAATTTCATGAACATCGCCATGATTCTGGGAATGTTCCCGGGTTTCATGTCCATGATCGCTGTGTACTACATCCTGAAAGGCCTGGGTCTGCTGGAGACGGGTACGCTGAAGCAGCTGTCCCTGGTGCTGGTCTACGCGGGAGGTTCGGGTCTGGGCTTCTATATGGCAAAGGGATTCTTTGACACGATTTCCCGGTCCATTGACGAAGCCGCTTACATCGATGGCGCCACCAAGTGGGATACTTTTACCAAGATTACCATCCCTCTGTCCAAGCCCATTATCACATATACCCTGCTGACCGCTTTCATGGGTCCCTGGGTGGACTACATTTTTGCAAAGGTTATCATGGGCAATGACACAAAGTATTATACCATTGCCATAGGGCTGTGGACCATGCTGGAGAAGGAGTATGTGGATTACTATTATACCCAGTTCTATGCGGGCTGTGTGCTGATTTCCATTCCCATAGCCATTGTATTCCTGCTTTCCCAGAGCTGCTATGTGGAAGGTGTGTCAGGTGCAGTAAAGGGTTAAGCGGTATGGCAAAGGCTTCTGTCAGAGGCAAAGCCGGGTTTTTCTTGACAGTGAAATGTAAAATGATGTAAAATATGATAGTGCTGCTGCAGAGTATGAACGAAGATTCATGACAATGGAAGGCTCCCCGGGATGCTTTCCATTGTACCGCAGCGGCATTTTTGTTAGGAGAGAATGACGTGAAAAATAGTATAGCTGAGAGCATGGCTTTTTTTGCAAGCGAGGAATTTGACGCCAGGTATCAATATGACGGAAAGGATCTGGGCGCAGGCTGTACGGACGAAAGCACTGTATTCAAAGTTTGGAGCCCCCTTGCAGAAAGGATAGAGTTACGTTTGTACCGGGATGGCACATCTGGGGAGATCTGGCGGCGGAAAGAGATGAAAGCAGGGCCGAAGGGTGTGTGGGAACTGGAATTCCGGGAGAATCTGCACGGGATGTATTATGATTATCTGGTGCGTATCGGAGGGAAGGACACCCCCACGGCGGATCCTTATGCGGTGGGCTGTAACTGTAACGGGGGCAGGAGCATGGTGGTTGACCTGCGAAAGACGGATCCTCCCGGCTTCGCGCAGGACCGGGCTCCGGAAGCAGCAGAAGAGAGTATTATTTACGAACTGCATATCAAGGATTTTTCCTACGACCCGGAAAGCGGTGTGCCGGAGTGCTACAGAGGGAAATATAAGGCTTTCACGGTGTCCGGCACAGGAGAGGAATACCCTACTTGTGTGGAATATCTGAAGAAGCTGGGCATTACCCATGTGCATTTGCTGCCGTTTTTTGACTATGGTTCCGTGGACGAAGCGGGGGATGAGAAGCAGTTTAACTGGGGGTATGATCCGGTAAATTACAATGTGCCGGAAGGTTCCTACGCCACGGATGTGTCGGATGGCACGGTCCGCATCAGGGAGTGCAAGGAGATGATCCAGGCGCTGCATGAAAACGGGATTCGGGTGATCATGGATGTGGTGTACAATCACACCCACAGCAATGATTCCTGGCTGCAGCGTATGGTGCCGGATTATTATTACCGGTACCAGGAAGATGGCAGCCTGGCCAATGGCTCCGCCTGCGGAAATGACATTGCCGCAGGCCGTGCCATGGTGGATAATTATATTGCGGATTCCGTGATGTACTGGGCAAAAGAATACCATATGGATGGATTCCGGTTTGACCTGATGGGGCTGCTGACGGTGGAGCTGATGAACCGTATCCGCAGGGAACTGGACGAGGCGTTTGGCCCGGGGGAGAAAATGCTTTACGGGGAACCCTGGAGTGCGGATGACTCTCCCATGGAAGATGGAACCAGGGCGGCCCAGAAGGAGAATGCGGGATATCTGAACGAGGGAATCGGAATCTTCAGTGATGACACCCGGGACGCCATAAAGGGCAGTGTGTTTTATGCAGGAGAACCGGGATTTGTCAATGGGGCGCAAGGGATGGAAGCGTCCATACTCCAGGCGGTGACGGGCTGGAAGGATGGCGGGGCGTGCTTTATGCCCAAGAGCTGCGGACAGATCATCAATTATGTCTCGGCACATGACAATTTCACCCTCTGGGATAAACTGGTTTTGTCCATGCACGGTGAAAAGGCAGATTTTGACCGGCGGTACGAGGATGTGCTGGCGGCCAACAAGCTGGCGGCGTTTATCTATTTCACCTGCCAGGGAAATCTATTTCTGCAGGCGGGGGAAGAGTTTGCCCGGACCAAGCAGGGGGAGGACAACAGCTATTGTTCCACGCCCGAACTGAACATGCTTCAGTGGCACAGAACGGTGGAATATGGGGAACTGGTGGAGTACTACAGAGGACTGGTCAGTCTCAGGAAACAGCTTCCCGGCCTGTGTGACAAGTCCCCCAGCGCAAACCGGCGCATCATGGACGGAAAGATTCACGGGGATGGTGTGGTGTCATTCCGGGTGGACAACAAGGCTTCCCGGCCCTCCCGGTGGGAAGAATTGTTCATTATTTACAATGCTTCCCCGGAGGAACATGCCATTGGCCTGCCGGGGCATGTGGAGCCGGCAGCAGGAAAATCCGTGCTGTCAGAAAAAGGCAGAACACAAGATGACATCTGGGAGGTACTGGCAGATGGCAATGAGACGGACTGCCGGAAAAAGACAGGGATAACAGGGAACCGTGTCCGGGTGGCGGCCGGAAGCGGGATGTTACTGGGAAGACCGGGGCCGGAAGGGGCACGGACCGGGGAATAAACCAACTGACATGTCCCGGGTAAAGTTGTAAAACTAGAAATCAAAAAGGAGTATGAAGGTATGAAACGAGCGAGCGGTATACTGCTTCCGATTGCCAGTCTGCCGTCAAAGTACGGTATCGGCTGTTTTTCCAGAGAGGCATATGATTTCATTGACAGACTGAAAGAGGCAGGGCAGAGTTACTGGCAGATACTGCCACTCTCTCCTACCAGTTACGGGGATTCCCCGTACCAGTCATTTTCTTCTTTTGCAGGCAATCCCTATTTCATCGACCTGGAAGCGCTGGTTGAGGAAGGGGTACTGACAAAAGAGGAGTGCGGGAAATGTGATTTTGGAGATGATCCGGCCAGGACAGACTATGGAAAGATATACGAAAACCGCTTTCCGCTGCTGCATCTTGCCTATGAGCGCAGCCACATTGCCGAGAATCCGGATTTTATCCGTTTTACCCGGGAAAATGCCGCCTGGCTGGATGATTACGCCCTCTTTATGGCGGTGAAGAAGCGTTTTGACGGGGTATCCTGGGATAATTGGGCAGAGGATATCAGAAAACGCTGGTCCAATGCGCTGGACTATTATAGAAGAGAGTGTTATTTTGACATAGAATTTTATAAATACCTTCAGTTCCAGTTCCATGTGCAGTGGAAGAAACTGAAGGCATATGCCAACCAAAACGGAATTGAGTTTATCGGGGACATTCCCATCTATGTGGCATTTGATTCGGCGGATGCATGGGCGAATCCGGAGATGTTCCAGTTTGACCGGGATTTTGTTCCCACGGCAGTGGCAGGCTGCCCGCCTGACGCTTTTTCCGCCACCGGACAGCTGTGGGGCAATCCTCTGTACAAATGGGATTACCACAGGCAGACCAATTTCCAGTGGTGGTGCCGCAGAATGGAGCATTGCTTTACACTGTATGATGTGGTGCGCATTGACCATTTCAGGGGTTTTGACGAGTATTACAGCATTCCTTACGGGGATAAGACTGCCGAGGGCGGTCACTGGGAGAAAGGGCCGGGGATGGAACTGTTCCGGGTGCTCCAGGGCCGGCTGGGAGATCAGGCGATCATTGCGGAAGACCTTGGCTTTCTTACGGATACCGTGGTGCAGCTGCTGAAAGACAGCGGTTATCCGGGGATGAAAGTGCTGGAGTTTGCATTTGATCCCAGGGAGGAGACCGACTATCTGCCCCACAGCTATGACCGAAACTGTGTTGTGTATACGGGGACCCATGACAATGAGACACTGGTGCAGTGGTATAAAGGGCTGGATCAGGAATCAAAAGATTTCGCACAGGAGTACATGGATAATGCAGACACTCCGGATGAAAAGAAGTACTGGGATTTTGTGCGCATGGCGATGATGAGCTGTGCGGATACCTGCATCACGCCCCTGCAGGATTATCTGGGGCTGGATCAGGAGGCCAGGATCAATAAGCCCTCCACCGTGGGCGGTAACTGGGAATGGCGTATGGACAAAGAGATGTTTTCCCGGGAGATGATAGAGAAAATCTACCGACTGACCAAAATCAGCAGCAGGCTTCCGGAGGAAGAACAGAGACGCCTGAAAGAAGAGCAGGCAAAGCGCTGGAAGGCAGAGAAGGAATTACGGCAGAAGGAATTAAAAGAAAAGCTTGCCAGGGAAAAGGGGCAGGAGCTTCCGGAGAAAGAACAGACACTGGAAGAAAAAGGCCTGGAACTGAAAGAAAAGGAACAGACGCTGAAAGAGAAAGGCCTGGAACTGAAGGAGAAAGAACAGACGCTGAAAGAGAAAGGCCGGGAACCGGGGGATAAAAACAGGAACTGAAGAAAAAAGAGCAATAAGACATCATGTGTTACATAAAAATGGGGTATGGAGGGAACTGTTATGAAATTCATATATGGGAAACAAGATTGGAAAAGCTTTGAGCGGGGAGAAGAAAACTGCTTTCTGATGACGAATGGACTGGGAGGATTTTCATCGCTTACCATGATCGGTTCCTGCAGCAGGAATGATCATGCTGTTTTGATGGCTTGTGTACATTCTCCCAATCACCGTTATAATATGATTCACCGGCTGGAGGAAGTTATCTGTATCGGGGATGAAAGAACGCATATTTCCAGTCAGGATGACGCAGATGTTTCCTGCAGGGAGAAGGGATATCTTTACCAGACGGGATTTACCTACGAGGATTATCCCCGCTGGACTTACCTGGTAAACGGCGTGGAAGTGGTGCGTACCATGGCCCTGATGCAGGGAGAGAACACGGTAGGGATATCCTATGAAATCAGGAATTATTCCGGTGTGGATGTGACACTGGTGGTTTATCCTCATCTGCAGTTCGTGCCGAAGGGATGCCCGCTTTCCAGGGAACAGAAATTTACCGTGGAGGAAGAGGAAGGCAGAATCAGCTCCAACGGACAGACGCTGTATTATAAAACCAACGGGATTTTTGAGGAGATACCGCTGGCTTTCTGTGACGACCTGCATTATGCCTATGATGCCTGCGATGGAAGGCGTGAGACGGGCTCCACGGCGGTAAATCACAAAATATCCATAAAAGTGGCATCCGGGGAACAGGAGACGCTTTCCATGGTATACGGGATTACGGCAAAGCTTCCCGGCATGGAGGAAATACTGGCAGACATGTGCCGTCACAGGAATGCGCTGACAGAACAGGCAGGCTTTTCGGACGATATGGCACGGGCGCTGACCGTGGCGGCCCATCAGTTTATCTCCTACCGTTCTTCCACGGCGAAACAGACCATACTGGCGGGATTTCCCTTCTTTGAAGACTGGGGAAGGGATACCATGATCGCCATGGTGGGGTGCTGTCTGGCCACGCACAGGTATAAGACGGCGGAAAGCATCCTGCAGACGTTTATGACCTATTGCAGAAAGGGGCTGATGCCCAATCTGTTTCCGGAGGGAAAGGAAGCCCCGGGGTACAATACCGTGGATGCATCCCTGCTTTTTATTCTGGCAGTGTATGAATATCATAAGAGAACCCAGGACTGTGTCCTGGTAAAAAGTGCTTACCAGACAATGGCCGAGATTATCAGCTGGTATGAGAAGGGGACGGATTTCGGAATCCATATGGATGAAGATGGCCTCATCATGGCAGGAGAGGAATATGACCAGGTGACCTGGATGGATGTGCGTGTGGGTAAGATTCTTCCCACACCCAGACATGGCAAGCCTGTGGAGATCAACGCGTACTGGTATAATGCACTGTGCATCATGGAGGAATTTAAAAAGTATTTCCCGGAGGATGAAAAGGAGTATGGCCTGCTGGCAGAAAAGGTGAAAGAAAGCTTCCGGAAAAAGTTCTGGAACGGGTCCGCGGGATGTCTGAAGGATGTGATTTCAGGAACCAAAGCGGATACCCAGATCCGCTGCAACCAGATCTGGGCCGTGTCACTGCCCTTTTCCGTACTGGAACCGGAGCAGGAGAAGCAGGTGGTGGAAGTAGTGTTCCGGAAACTGTACACGCCCTACGGACTGCGGACGCTGGATCCGGAAGACAAAGAATTTCATCCCGGCTACGGCGGGCCGCAGCTGGAGCGGGATCTGGCCTATCACCAGGGTACGATCTGGGTGTTTCCCCTGGGCGGCTATTACCTGGCTTATCTGAAGGTCCACGGGTATTCCCGGGAGGCCAGGCAGCATGTGAAAAACCAGCTGGAGTG
This sequence comes from uncultured Acetatifactor sp., assembly GCA_910577185.1. Lineage (GTDB taxonomy): Bacteria > Bacillota > Clostridia > Lachnospirales > Lachnospiraceae > Acetatifactor. The sequence continues at coordinate 73,124 of CAJTLR010000002.1, read as the reverse complement.
TATCGAGGCTGCGCTGTGGGAGGGCTGTATCGGCCAGCTTCCGGAGATATATGACGGCGGCAACCCCACTTCTTCCAGGGGCTGTTTTGCCCAGGCATGGAGCGTGGGGGAAATTCTCCGGGTGTATGAGGTTTTACGGATTCTGGAGGAACAGGACGCGGAAGAGAGTCTGACAGCTGAAGAGGAATGAAAGGAATTGAGATGTACCGGAATTATGTTTTTGATTTTTACGGAACCCTTGCGGATATCCGCACGGATGAAGAGAATCCTTATCTGTGGGAGAAGATGAGCGAAATTTATTCGGCCCTGGGGGCATTTTACCGGCCGGAGGAACTGAAGGCAGACTTCCGGGACTTGGAGCGCAGGGAAGTGGTACGGCTGGGAACCAGGGATGCGGAGCCGGATCTGACAAAGGTTTTTGCCATGCTGTACCGGGAAAAAAAGGTGGAATGCGATGCCGCCCGGGCCAGGATGACGGCTGTCACTTTCCGGGCTTTATCCAGGAAGTTTATACGGGCCTATGAGGGTGTGGAAGACCTGCTGGGGGAACTGCGCAGGCGCGGAAGGGGAGTGTACCTATTGTCCAATGCCCAGACCGACTTTACCAGACCGGAGATTAATATGCTGGGACTGACGGGATATTTCGACGGTATTTTCATCTCTTCCGAGCAGGGATGCAAAAAGCCTTCGCCTTTGTTTTTTGAAAAATTGCTGACACGGTTCGGCCTGAATCCGGCAGAGAGCATTATGATCGGAAATGATGAAAGCGCGGATATTGCGGGGGCGAATCATGTGGGAATGGATTCCCTTTATATCCATACGGCTATTTCGCCGAAAGAGTACGGCAGGGTGAAGGCGACCTACCGGGTCATGGACGGAGATTTCCGAAAAATCAGGAAGCTCATACTAAATTAAAAAATTATATAGTGGGAAGCGAAGCGACTTTACTCTTTAGTGCTATCGCGCAGCGATTTAATTAGGAGGACTGAAATGGGTTTTGGAAGATTGACGGATTATAAGGTAAAAGGACAGACAGTGGAACTGGATTTTGAGGGTTCGGCAGCGGGTATAAAGGTGCTGAGCCCTTATATTATCAATGTGTTCGGGGGCAGGGAGGAAGAAAAGACCCCTTCCAAGGCCATTGAAGGGGAGAAAACGATTCCCACAGACATCCGCGCGGAGAGACTGGAGGACGGGCTGTGGATTCGGACCGGCGAAGTGTCGGTGCGGGTGGGCGACGGTTTTCTGGTGGATTTTTTTGATGGAGAAGGCGCGGAAGTCTGTATGGACTACCGGGGCGGGAGGAAGACCCTGCAGCGGGTCAGCGACGAATTTTTAAGACTTCTGGAGGCAGAGGGACATAACTCTCCCCTGGAGGGAGGGCGTGAGTGTGCCTTTGAAGTGGTTAAGAAAATGCAGGGCAGAGAGCATTTTTACGGCCTGGGGGATAAAACGGGATTTCTGGACAAGCGTCATTATGATTACGAAATGTGGAATACGGACAATCCGGATCCCCAGGTGGACTGTTTTAAGGCATTGTATAAATCCATTCCCTTTTTCATGGCTTTGACCGACAGCCATGTTTACGGAATTTTCCTGGACAATACGCATAAGAGCTTTTTCAATATGGGGCAGGAGTCGGAGGAATATTTCTGGTTCGGTTCCCTGGGCGGGAAGCTGGATTATTATTACATTGCCGGAACATCCATACCCGAAGTGCTTGCGAACTACACATATCTCACGGGAACTTGTCCCCTTCCCCAGAAATGGACGCTGGGGTACCATCAGTCCAGATGGGGCTATATGACCCGGGAGGACGTGGAGGAAGTGGCATCTTCCCTGCGGGAGAACGACATACCCTGCGACGTGATTCATTTTGACATTGATTATATGCAGGATTACAAGGTATTCACCTGGAATCAGGAACGTTATCACAACGAACCCAAAGCATTTCTGGAAAGCCTGGCCCACAGGGGATTCAAACCGGTGACCATAAATGATCCGGGTGTAAAGAAAGAAGAGGGGTATGCGGTATACGACGAGGGTGTGGAAAAGGGATATTTTGCCACCACGCCTCAGGGAGAAGTCTATATCAACGCGGTCTGGCCGGGAGACGCGGCATTCCCGGACTTCGGCAATCCCCGGGTACGGGAATGGTGGGGGGAAAAGCAGCAGTTCCTATTGGATATGGGAGTGCGGGGTATCTGGAACGACATGAACGAGCCCGCCAGCTTCAACGGTCCGCTGCCGGAGGATGTGGTATTTACGGATGAGGACAGGAAGACCTGCCATGGGGAAATGCACAATGTGTATGGGCACAATATGGCAAAAGCCACCTATGAGGGGCTGAAAAAGCTGGACGGACGCAGGCCTTTTGTGATCACCAGGGCATGCTATGCGGGAAGCCAGAAGTATGCCACTGCGTGGACAGGAGACAACCACAGCATCTGGGCGCATCTGCAGATGGCCATTCCCCAGCTGTGCAATCTGGGACTCTCCGGCATGCCCTTTGTGGGAACGGATGTGGGAGGATTCGGCTCGGATACCACGCCGGAGCTCCTGGCCAGATGGGTGGAGACGGCATGTTTCTCGCCTCTTTTCCGGAATCATGCGGCGCTGGGCACCAGAAGGCAGGAACCCTGGCAGTTCGGGGAAGAAATCATGGATATTTACAGAAAATATGTGAAGCTGCGTTATCAGTGGATTCCTTATTTTTATGATCTCTTTTACGAAGGGGAAAAGACAGGGGCGCCCGTTATGAGACCGCTGGTATTCCACTATGAAAAGGATGAGAATGCCCGCCAGTGTAATGACGAGTTCATGGTGGGTGGTAATGTGCTGGCAGCGCCGGTGGTGAGCCAGGGAATGACCAGGCGCATGGTGTATCTGCCGGAAGGCGTGTGGTATGATTACTGGACAAATGAAAAGCTGACGGGACCGGCATGGATTATGCGGGAGGCGCCGCTGGATACCTGTCCTTTATATGTGAAAGCAGGAGCCATCCTGCCCATGATGGAGCCCCGGTCCTATGTGGAAGAAAAGCCGCTGGATACCCTGATTCTGGGGGTATATCCGGGAGAGGGGAGCTATGACCATTACCTGGACAATGGGGAGGATTTCGCCTACAGGGAGGGCGGGTATCACCAGTACCGCTTCGCGGTGAAGGAAGACGGAACCGTCAGCGGGGAAATTGTCCACGCAGGTTACGGGAAGCCCTATGAAAAGATTCTGGTGAGAAAGCCCGGCGGTGAGGAGTTCTGCCTGAAAATATAGGAACGGGCCTTAAAATAAAAAATTTATCGAAAATGGGAAGATACACCTATCCGTTCCCGGCTTTCGGACACTTACAGAGTGTAATCGCGATTGCATGAAACATTTTCCCTGGAAACAGCAGGGCGTCAGCCTGATGCGGGCCGGCTGCGAAAGCAGGCCGGTCTGTCCGGCAGGCCCTTCCCGGGGAAGAAGGGAAGAAAGCACATGGATGGAAAAGAATTAACGGCCTATATCGAACCGGTTTTCCGGTTTTGTCATCATCATCTGAGCAACTGGCATGACGCGGAAGATCTGGCAGGAGAGATTCTGCTGCATATCCTGGACGGCATGGGAAAGTATGAGATAGAATCGCCGGAAGCCTGGGTATGGCGGATTGCCCACAACCGATATGCGCGTTTTATTGATGCCGGCAGAAAAAGCAGGGAGATTCTTTCCGCCGGGGAGCTGCTGGAGACAGAGGACGAACCTTTTCAGCCGGAAGATGAAACCACGGAGGAGCTGGAACAGATATTCCGTTATCTTCATACGCTTTCTTCTGAATACAGGGATATTTTTGTGGATTATTATATGGGGGAAATGCCCGTAAGACAGCTGTCACAGAAATATTCTCTGCCTGAAACCACAATCAAATGGCGTCTGAACGTAGGACGCGGCAGAATCAGGGAAAGGATAGAAGAGGATAAAATGGATAAGGTGTATCAGAGAATAAACTGGAATACGTATGGATGCAATGGGTCCATGAACGCCCATCAGTATCTTCAGACCCAGATAGCCAGGGCCATCTGCAGGGCCGCATATGAAAAGCCGGTGACGGTGGAGGAAATCAGCCTGTGCACGGGGATTCCCACGATTTATATCGAGGATGAACTGCCCCGGCTGGTATACGGGGATGCGGTCCGGAAAACCGGAAATAAATATGTCACGGATTTTATTATTTTTCGTCTGAAGGACCGGGCCTGCACGGAGACGGTGCTGGAGCCCATGGTGAAGGCCCTGGCCGATTATTATGAAGAGCTGCTGTGGAAAGCGCAGGGGGACCGTGCGGCAGGAGAATTTTACGGAAGTGAATTCAAAATGGAAAGACTGGGATATATTCTGGTGCCGTTTTTGATCAGACAGAAACTGGAGGAGCTGAAGAATAAGCGGCTTGGGCTGGCAAACGGAGACTTCCCGCCCAGGAAGGACGGGGGACATGGATGGTTTATCATTCCGGAAACCGAGGATGAGAGCGAAACCATAAGCCCCTACAGCATTGGGTGCAACGCCAATCCCACAGGGGAGGGATTTGTCTATTTTTACTGGGTGAACAAATATTATGACCGGAATGTCTACAACAACTGCGGAACCATATGGCTGGCAGAACACGGCATTCCGGAGAAATGTCCCCGGGGTGCGGTGCCTGAAGGGCTTCTGGACGAGGAAGCCACGGTGAAGCTGCTCAGGAACAATCTGCTCCGGAAAGAGGGCGGCGGCTATGGCCTGAATTTCCCCTGCTTTACCAGAAAGGAATTTCTGGCATTCTGTTCCCGCTATAATGGGGAGGACACAAGGATGGATGAGCTTTTGTGCCGCTGGATTCTGTCGGTGCACAAGAGCTTCGAGGGCTTTGTTCCCAAACGGCTGCACAGTCAGATCAACCAGTGGATTTCCGTCTATTGCGGGGAGATCATCGGCCACGTGACAGAAGAACTGATCCGCAGGGGCAGGCTGGAAAAGCCCGGGGATATGGACGGGGAATCCGCAAAGCCCCTGACAGATGGTGTATTTTATGTGCAGGGAGATTTTATGCCGGTTTAAAGGGACGCAAGGCGGAGAAACGGATTCTGCCGTCCCGGCTCAGGGAGCAGGAAAAACCAGGTAAATCCGCAGCAGGCCGTTTTCCGTTTCTGCCCGGACGGCACCGTTCATACGGTGCGTCAGTTCTTTCACAATAAACAGACCCAGCCCGGAGGAACCTTTTCCCCGGGCTGTATCAGCTTTATAGAACCGGTCAAATATCTGTTCCGGATGCAGGACGGTTTCCGGGGGAACCGGATTTTCAAAAATGATGCAGCACAGGGAAGAAGGCCCTGCCGGGAAGGGGTTTTCCGTGGCCGTGGCGGTTTGCGGCAGTTTCCAGGAAAGCACGTCTTCCCCGGAGATTTCCCTTTGGGAGATGACAAGCCCGCCGCTGCCGTGAAGCAGGGCATTCTGAATCAGATTCAGGAAAATACGCCGGAGGGCCTCCTGGTCTGCGGCAATCCGACAGTTTTCCGAACGGAAAATGATTTCCGGGGCGTATCCTTTTTCCTCAAAACGGGAATAAAAATTTAACAGACAGTCTCCCAGAAGGGGCAGTACCTGTATTGCCTTCAGGCTTTCTGCCGGGAAAGAAAAGTCTTCATTGGTGAGCTTGGTGAACAGGAACAGTTCTTCCAGCATTTCTTCCATTTCTGTCAGTCTCCGCTCTGCAGATAAAAGATAGCGGTCTTTCTGGCAGGCGTCCCCGCATTCCCTTGCCAGCTGCAGATAGCCGGAGGCTCCGGTGAGGGGCGTTCGGATGTCATGGGCCAGATTGGTAATGTTTCGTTTTAACAGCTTTTCCGCCTGCTCATATCTGGCATGGCTTTGATCCTTGGAGGACAGAACCCGGTTTACTCTGCGGCAGAGGGCAAGAAATGTCTTTTGCCGGGTGAAAACCGTCAGTTCTATCTGGCTTCCGGCATTTATTTCATCCAGCTGTCTGGACAGGGAGCGGATGTCACCCAGGAGCCGCAGATAGAAGAACAGGGAAATCAGGCATATGGAGCCGGACAGTACAAGTAACAGCGTCATCATGTTTCCTTTCTGTAAAGGGCAGCTTTTCAGGGAACGAAAAAAGCGGTGCCGGAAACTTCCCCGCAGCCGGGCTGCAGGGAAGCGGTGTTTTTGGGTCAAATATCCCGTTTTGTCAGTGCCAGCATGGAGAGGGCGGAATAAAGAGCCAGATACACAAGGGCAATTCCGGTACCCTTCCAGTCGGCAAGTGATGTAAATGACGCAGGGATGTAAGAAGTATTATAATATAACGTATATTCATACCAGCCGGTCAGGCCGAAAAGACTTGTAAGCTGGTAAAGCAGAGTATGTATCACCCCGCTGCCCAGGAGCAGTGCCGCCATGACGCCGGCAGCGGTGCTGCGGGTAAGCATGCATACCAGAATTATCATGGCCGAGAAGGCAGTGGTATTCACCCAGGCGCTGGCCATATAGGGCAGGATATCCTTCAGGCCGGCAAAGGGAACCAGAGGGCCCCATGCGCTGTTCATCAGGCAGCAGAAAAGGAAATGCAGCGTTAAAAGGACTATATTCAGAATTCCGACTGACATCATTTTGGCGGCAATGTATTTCCAGCGGTCCGGGTGCAGGGCCATAATATTTTTCATAAAACCGCTGTTAAAATCCAGGCAGACGAATATTGCCGTGAGAATGCCGATAATGATGCTGTATGTTCCGCCATCCATGTCGACTTCCCGGAACAGAGTCAGGGAATCATAATCTTCCAGTTGAGGGATTTCTTCCCCGGGTGTGACGGTAAGATTCATGCCGGACCGGAAGGCATATGCCTGCCCCTGGGAGGTACCCACTATCCATAACATCCAGAAACACAGTATCGTTACCGCTACAAGAATGGCAAAACTGACATAGACCGATTTACTTCTTTTCATCCGGTATAAATCCATACGGAGTAAATTAAACATGTTTCCCTTCCCCCTTTTCCGAGTTTTGAATGCCGTCCATGCGGGCCAGAAAATATTCTTCCAGATCCATGTGATGGAAACCGGAGGCATATATCTGTATCTTGTTTTCAATGAGCAGCCGGTTCAGTGCGGCGCTGTCTTCCAGATGGTAAAGATGTATGGTACGGGCATCCTGGACCTGGGGCTTTGCCTGGGGGAAGTGTTCCTCTATCAGCGCCAGAGCCCGTCTGGTGTCATTTACCTCAAGCCGGAAATAGTCGGCACATTTTGTCTCCAGTTCTTCCCGGCTGATCTGCTCCACAAGACTTCCGTCTTTGATGATGCCATAGTGGGAGGAGAGTTTGCTGAGTTCTCCCAGGATATGGGAACTGATGATGAAGGTTTTGCCCTCTTCGTTCAGGTCCAGGATCAGGTGGCGTATTTCCCGGACGCCTTCCGGATCCAGCCCGTTGATGGGCTCATCCAGGATCAGCAGGTCAGGGTTGCCCAGCAATGCCATGGCAATGCCCAGACGCTGTCTCATTCCCATGGAAAACTGTTTTGCCTTTTTGTTTCCGGTCTGGGACAGCCCGGTCAGGGAGAGTAAACGATCCACCTGGTTTTCGTCTGCCAGTCCCAGGCATTTTGCTTTCATGATCATATTCTGCCTTGCGGTCATGCCGGGATATAAGCCGGCAGATTCGATGAGGCTGCCGATCCTCCTGGTAACCATAGGGTCTCCGGTGGCTTTTCCAAACAGCTGTATTTCACCTGCCGTAGGCTTGGCCAGCCCGCACAGCATTTTCAGGGTGGTGGATTTTCCAGCGCCGTTCCTGCCGATAAACCCGTATATACTGCCTTCCCGGATTTTCATGTCCAGATGGCTGACCGCGGCTTTTCCCTTATAGGTCTTGGTCAGGGCCCTGGTCTCCACAATGAGGGGCTTCTGACTTTCCGTTTTATAATCCATTGTTTTCCGTTCTCCTTCCTTTGCCGAATCCGTTGGGATTGCTTTGTTTTTGATTGTATTTGTATCTTAAAGGAGAAAGTTTCAAAAACTGCTCAGAAAAGTTTAAGAAAAGGTAAAGTTATGTCAGTTTGAAACCCATTCCCCACACTGTCTGGATATAGGAGTCCGTTTTACTTGCCTTCAGTTTGGCACGGATATTGCTGATATGCACATTGATGGTTTTGTCCTCTGCCAGATATTCTTCCCCCCATACATATTCGTAAATCATTTGTTTGGAGAAAACCCGTCTGGGATTGCGGATCATCAGCTCAAGTATCAGAAATTCGTGTTTGGTCAGGGTGACAGGAATGCCGCAGGCCTTCAGCTCCAGGGTATCGGGATTTAAGTCCCATTCCCGGTAATGGTATATGGTGCCTTCGGGGTGGGCGGGAATGTCTTCTTTTCTTGCCTGCCTGCGCAGCTGCACCTGAATCCGCACCAGAAGCTCCGGCAGGTCAAAGGGTTTGCAGATATAGTCCTCAGCCCCGGCGGAGAGGAGTTCCACTTTGCTGTCGAGACTGCTTTTGGCAGACATGACGATGACAGGGGTCCCGGGGGAAAAAAGTGGGACAAGTTCCTGGCCGGTGATGCCGGGCAGCATCAGGTCCAGAAGAATCAGGTCAAATTTCTGCATGGAGAAAAGCAGCTTTGCCTCGCTGCCGGAGAAGGCCTGGGTGCAGGTATAGCCGTGACTTTCGAGATATTCCCGCAGAATCTGGTTGTTTTCCGCGTCGTCTTCTACAATGAGGATATGATTCATAAGGCTGCCTTTCTGATTCCGGTACCGTCTGGCCCGGGGTTTTTTCTATTTTACTCCATGGGAGGATATTTTGCAAATAGGGGAAATTTTGGGTTGCATTATCTTCTTTTGTCGAATACAATAGAAATGTTACAAAGGAGTAGTGGAAAGAGAAAAATATGGATACAAAACAAATTATTCTGATTATGGTGGTCTGCGCAGGGGCGATGCTTCTCAGTATGGCGCTGTACCTGCGGCAGAGGGCAAGGCGGCGCAGGCCTGAGGATTTTGACCTGATGGAGGGTCATGAATTTGAGTATTATTGTGCGGAGCTTTTGAAGAAATGCGGTTTTCAGGAGGTCCAGGTCACCAGGGGAAGCGGTGATTACGGCATAGATGTGCTGGCGGAAAAGGATGGGATCACCTATGCCATACAATGTAAGTGTTATACGGCTCCGGTGGGCGTGAAGGCGGTTCAGGAAGCATATGCCGGCCGGGATTATTACGACAGGATGGTAGGGGTGGTGCTGACCAACCAGTATTTCACCCAGCCGGCGGTGGAGGCGGCCAGGAAACTGAAGATCCTTCTGTGGGACAGAGGGTATCTGGAGGACCTGGTGGAGGACTCCGAAGCTTAGCGTGTGTTTGATAATTCATTCTTTTTTTGCTGTCATCTTTTCGTGCAGGGAGAGAAAATCTGCGGGGCCGCTGTCCAGCAGGAAGCAGTGGAAGCGGTAATCGGAATACTGGTCTCCCCAGAGGGCCGCGGCCTCTTCCTGCAGTTCCAGAATTTCCAGATATCCCAGATAATATTTCAGATAATTGCAGGGTGACTGCGCAATATAATCATAAATGTGTTCGGCAGAGTTTACGTCGTTGATGCCGAACTTTTCCAGGATTTCCGCAACCTGGCTGCAGGAGGCGTTCTCGTAATGGATCATGATGTCCAGCATGGAGTACAGGCATAGCTGCAGGCTGCGGTTGGTCCGTTCAAGCTGTGCCATCAGGGCAGCATCTTTCTGGCCGTCTTCCATAAGAAGCAGGGAGGCATAGTCATAGGAATAAAATTCCGAGTACAGGGCCCAGCCTTCCTGGTAACCGCCGTACCAGAGCAGCTCCCTGGCAGGGCGTTCTCCCCGTTCCTGGGCAGAGCGGTTGTAATACACGGTCTGGTAGAGATGTCCCGGAAATCCTTCATGTGCCAGGGTGGTATATAGTTCCAGCCCGCCGGGCGTTTTTTTCCGGTTTATGTAAATGCTGTTGGTATCGGTATCGTCCAGGGGGGCTGTCAGGTAAAAGGCCGGGGCACAGAATTCCTCCAGGCTGGGAGAAACCGTTTTGACAGTGGCCAGGGTGTTCTCACCGGGCAGGGAAGGAAAATCTTCTTTCATTCTGTCCTGCAGGTCCGGCAGAATCTGTGCCGCATTTTTGTAAGGAAAATCATCCGAAACATCATTGGCGATAATCCGGGCGATTTCCGGGTAATTCTGTGCAAGCTGTCTGATTCTGTCATATTCCATGGAAAATTGTGCCGCCAGCATTTCCTGAATTTCCGTCACCGGACGGTAGGAACCGGTCTGGGAAATCAGAAGCTGTTCATAGTAGGCCTTGCCCTGGGGGAGCGATGCCAGTCCTGACGGAAGGACAGATTCGTCTTCCAGCAGCACAAGTCCGTCCCCCAGTGCGGCATAGGCAGGCAGCAGCACGGTTTTGAGCAGTCTGTCATTCTGGGACTGATACAGGGCGGCTTCCTGATTTGTAATGATGTTTTCACGTAGCAGGTCTTCAAGCCGTTCCCGGAAAGTGGTCTGCAGGAAATGGGTTCCGGATTCCAGTTCCTCTTTTGTGACAATGGTGTCACATTGCTCCCGTACTTCCCGGAGCCAGACAGCGGGCATCACGAGACCTGCCGCCGCTTTTTCCTGTTCATAGAGTAACAGGGAGGACAGATAGCTGTCTGTCTGGTCCAGCAGCGCCAGATAGTCTTCCACGTCTCTTTTGGTGCGGAAGGGGTATTCGGCCAGCAGAATGGGAAGATTGGACTGGGTTCCGGAGGAGGGGGAGAGCGGTTCTCCGTAGTAGGGAAATTCGCTCAGGGCCAGGGAATTTTCCAGGGAGCGGGTCATCAGTGTCCAGAGCCAGGCGTCTGTCCGGGAAAGTTTTTGGGGATTCAGGGATTTCAGCGCCGCCAGTATGTTTTCTGTCTCGGCCCTGCCCTGCAGGGCCAGATCCGGATGGTAGCATGCCAGGACGGGCTCATAGTCGCAAATTCCGAAATCCTCAGGACATGCAAGGGTATAATGCATGTTCAGGGTGTTGGATTCCATTTCGCCAGTAAACATCTGGTTTGTGATATTGGTAAAGCGCTTTTCGTCCCGTTTGTAGGAGAAAAGAAAGAGTACCATGCCGGAGAACATGACCAGGAAAAGGACGCCGAAGAACAACTGCCGGAAGGAAATAGGGGAATGTTTTTTCAAAGGATCACCTGAAGGTCAATATTGCTACAGTATATGCCCGGGCAGCGGCCCGTATGCGGTTTTTGCGGGTAAGGAGGAAAGTGCTGGGGGAAGAAATATGCCGGTATGTAAGAAAAGATTCTGTTGTGAGAGGGGTGGAAGGATGGTATACTGTTCGCAAAGGGCAGAGTCGAGCGGCCCCGCAGCCCCACCCATCCCAGAACCCCCTGGGACACATTCCCAAAAGAAAGAAAAAACACACTCCAGGAAGGAGGCACGGCAGTATGAAAATAACCGGGAAAAAAATAATAAGCGCAATACTGTTATGTATTGGACTTTGTGCCGTATTGTTGTGCGGCTGCGGGAAGGAGGAGGCCTCCGGCAGCCGGCCGGCAGAGGAAAAGGAAGAGACGGCGGCGGGGGCTGCCTCCGAACCGGGGGACGCAGGTACATTGCCGGAAGGGTATGCCATGGCTGTGAATTATGAGAGCGCCGGGGAAGAGCTGGAGATGCGGAACCTGCAGCTGCGGGGCAGCGCGTTGTACTATTTTGACATTATGGAAGGGCGGTCAATTTACAGACAGGAGAAGGGGGAGGAGCCGCAGCTTCTGCTGGATATTGCCGGGAACGGGGACTGGCTGGAAGGCTTTGCGATGGGAAAGGAAGAGGAAATGTATCTTTTGCTCAGCGACCAGACTGACTACAGGGATGCCCAGCGATATACTTTAAAGAAGCTGGCCGGGCAGCAGGAGGTTTACTCCGTGGACGTGTCGGAGGAGCTGGCAGCCGCGGGGGTGCAGCATGTCTACGACCTGGAAGTGGCGGATGAGGGCAGGATTTACGCTATGACATTGCAGGGCACCGTAGTGTTCTGGAATGAGAACGGGGAATATCAGGATAGTTTTTCACTGTTGAGACCCACCGAAAATATGCCGGAAGGCTGCGGGCTGGTCAACGCCGGCGCCAGGGGCGTTTACGCTTATATCATCAAGAAAGAAGAGAGCCGCATGGAGATGCAGTTCTATGACCTGGAAGCCTTCCGGGAGCTGGGAGAGGAGGGACGCAGGACGGCGAAGCCGCTTCCGGCCAGGCTGGAAGAAGCACCGGTGAAGGTGATGCAGATTTTTGGGCAGAACCAGCCGTTCTTTGTCTTCAGCGACAGGGAGGACGGGGTTTATCTGATAGATCAGAACAGACTGTGGCAGATAAGTCTGGAGGATGGTTCCCTGGAGACAGTTCTGGCATGGAAGGATGCGGAACTGAAGGCAGAGTATGTGAGGGAGATTCTCCGGCAGGAGGATGGCAGTTTTCTTGTATTTCTGGAAGACACCATGGAGAAACACAATTACTGGGTTACCATGAAGGCGGTACCGGTGGCGGAGATTCCGGAGAAAACAGAACTGGTGCTGGGCGTGGCAGGTTCTATGGGCTACAGGACCACTTTGTTTTCACACATGGACCAGGTGGTGATATCCTATAACAGAACACATCCGGACTGTCATGTGACCATAAAATCATATGGGGACATTGCCAACGAATTTCAGCTGGAACTGGTTCAGGGGAAGGGGCCGGATATTTTTCTGGACCGGATTTCCTATTTTGACATGGATAATCTGTTCCAGAAGGGGGCGGTGGAGGATCTGGCGCCTTATCTGGAAGAGAGGAAGCAGGATATTATTCCCGGGATTCTGGAACTGATCACAAAGGATGGCGGGATTCCGCGCATTCCGCTGACTTTTTCGGTGCATGTGATGATCGTATCCGCAGACGCCCCGGAGGGGGTGATGACGCCGGAGGAGCTGATTGCATATATCAACGGGAACGAAGGAAATTATGTGGACTATATGATCTGGCCCAATGTACTGCTGAACCAGATTTTGTCCGGGGCCGAGATGGACCGCTTTGTGGACGAGGCAAATAAGAGCTGTTCGTTTGACAGTGAAGAATTTATCGGTCTTCTGGAGGGGCTTGCATCGCTGGGCGAAAGACAGAAGCCGGGACAACTGACGGACCGGGCAGATTTTATGCATGCGGGAAAGACGAATGTGGTTTTGGGTGAGCTGGAATCCATGGCAGATTACTTAAGCATACGGGATTCTTTTTCGGACGTGGCGAGAATCACGGGATTTCCCACCAGCAGCGGGGAACTGCGGTATCCGGCGGAACTGTTTGACTGGCTGGGCATCAACAGTGCTTCGGAGCACAAGAGCGAAGCCTGGGATTTCATAGAATTCTGCATGGATTACACTTCCCGGGCAGACAATGTAAATGAACGGTTTGTGCTGACAAAGGATAAGTTTGAGCAGCAGACACAGTATGATACGGAAGAGTACCATTTGGTAAACTGGTTCCCTCATTATAGCAGCGTGATGATAGATTTGGAAAATCTGCCTCCTGTCACCGGGGAGGAGACAGATTTTCTGCGGGAGATATCGGAGCATTTATATTTTTATGAAAACCACAGACTGCTGCAGATTATAGAGGAGGAAGCGGCTTCGTTTTTTGAGGGACAAAAGAGTGCCGGGGAGGCAGCGGAGCTGATACAGAACCGGGCGCAGATGCTGCTGAATGAATAAGGATGGTGAGCCCGGTGGCAAAAGAAGCGCAGGAGCGGCCGTAAAGCGGTGTTGACTTTAGGAGGTTATTTTTCTATACTAAAGAGGTAACGAAAACAATCGTTTGCCCCAGGACGCTTGCGCCCGGGTGATCAGAGAGGAAACACATGAGCGAGACAATCAGGAAGGAGATCCAGGAAGGCAGGACGGTTCTGGGTCTGGAATTTGGTTCCACACGCATCAAGGCGGTGCTGACGGATGAATCTCATCAGGCCATTGCCATGGGGACATGGGACTGGGAGAACAGTCTGGAAAACAATGTCTGGACCTATAGTCTGGAGGAAATCTGGAAGGGGTTAAGGGGCTGTTACGGCAGTCTGAAGAGGGATGTGGCGGAAAAATACGGTGTGACGCTGAAAAAGCTGGCGGCAATGGGTTTTTCCGGTATGATGCACGGATACATGCCTTTTAACGCAGAGGGGGAACTGCTGGTTCCTTTCCGGACCTGGCGCAACACCATGACGGAGGAAGCCTGCAGGGAGCTGACGCCGCTGTTTGGGTTTAATATTCCCCAGAGGTGGAGTATAGCCCATTTGTATCAGGCCGTTTTAAACGGGGAAGCGCATGTGAAGGATATTTCCTATCTCACCACACTTTCGGGCTATATTCACTGGCAGCTGACAGGGGAAGCGGGCCGGGAAGGAGAGCGTGTGCTGGGAGTGGGGGAAGCCTCCGGCATGTTTCCCATAGATTCCGCTGTCTGCGATTATGATGCGGCCATGGTGGAAAAATTTGACGCCCTGCTGGCAGGCAGGGGATTTGGATGGAAGCTTAGGGACATTATGCCCAGGGTACTGCCCGCAGGGGAGAAAGCGGGGACACTGACTCCGGAAGGGGCCGGGCGGCTTGACCCGGAGGGGGATCTGATACCCGGCGTGCCCATGTGCCCGCCTGAGGGAGATGCGGGAACGGGAATGACCGCCACCAACAGCGTAAAAGTGCGCACCGGCAATATTTCCGCGGGAACATCCATTTTTTCCATGGTGGTGACGGAGAAAACCCTTTCCAGGGTATATGAGGAAATTGACATGGTCACCACGCCGGACGGCAGTCCCGTGGCCATGGTGCACTGTAATAACTGTACTTCCGATCTGAATGCGTGGGTGGGGCTGTTTGAGGAGTTTGCCGGAAAGATTGGCGTAAAACCGGATAAAAATGAACTGTACGGCACACTATACAGGGAGGCGCTGTGCGGGGACGCGGACTGCGGCGGACTGGTGGCCTATAATTATGATGCAGGGGAACCGGTGACTGGGCTGATGAGCGAGGGACGCCCCATGTTTGTCCGCATGCCGGATGCGAAGTTTACCCTGGCGAATTTCATGCGCGTTCATCTGTACAGTGCCATGGCTGCCCTGAAGATCGGCAATGATATTCTGTTAAAGGAAGAGCAGGTAAAGGTGGATTCCCTGACGGGCCACGGAGGACTGTTCAAGACCCCGGTGGTGGGGCAGCGCCTGATGGCTGCGGCCATGAATGCGCCGGTGACCGTGATGGATACCGCCAGTGAAGGCGGTGCCTGGGGCATGGCAGTGCTGGCGGCTTATATGTATGAGAAGAAAGAGGGGGAGACGCTTCCGGAGTATCTGTCCCAGCGGATATTCGCGGGCCAGACCGGCACTACCATCGCGCCGGAGGCTGAGGATGTGGCCGGCTTTGACGCCTTTATCGAAAAATACAAGAATACCCTTCCCGCGGAGAAAGCGGCCGTGGCGGGACTGAAATAACGAAACTCCCATGCACCAAGCTGCTCCGCCATATAGGAAAGTGGGGAGTTTGGAAGATGCACACAAACCCGCAAGTGAAGAGGGTTTGGCGCACAGCAGTCTTGCAAAACCGCAAAGAGAAGCGGTTTTGACTTCGCGGCGCCGGAATGGCCCAGGGACTTTTACAGTAAAAGTTTCTCTCATGATAGGGGTGTCGAAGCGACTTTACCCTTTCGTGCTATCGTGCAGCGATTTATATTAGTAGGGGGATTAACCAATAAATACATTGTAGTAGGAGGATAATGATGCTGGAAGAACTGAAAAAAGCGGTATGCGAAGCGAATATGGATTTACTGAGATACGGTCTGGTCACATTCACCTGGGGGAATGTGAGCGCCATCGACAGAGAGAGCGGGCTCTTTGTGATCAAGCCCAGCGGGATAGCGTATGACAGGCTGACGCCGGAAGACATGGTAGTGGTGGATTTGAACGGCAAAAAGGTGGAGGGCAATTATAATCCCTCTTCCGACACGGCAACCCATGTGGAACTGTATAAAGCATTTCCGGAAATCGGGGGAATTGTACATACCCATTCTTCCTATGCCACCAGCTGGGCCCAGGCGGGAAGGAGCATTCCCTGCTACGGAACCACCCACGCGGATTATATTTACGGGGAAGTTCCATGTATCAGGTGCCTCAATGCGGAGGAGATCGCGGATGCCTATGAGGAAAACACAGGTCATCTGATTGTGAGTGAATTTTTGAGAATGTGCAAGGACCCGGTGTCCGTTCCCGCGGTACTGTGCAAAAACCACGGGCCTTTCACCTGGGGAAAGGATGCCGGGGAGGCGGTGCACAATGCCGTGGTGCTGGAGGAGGTGGCAAAAATGGCCTACCGCACGGAATCCATAAACCATCATGTCCAGCCGGCGCCCCAGGAACTGATGGATAAACATTATTACAGAAAGCACGGGGCGAACGCTTATTACGGTCAGGACAGCTGACGGTCATATACATTGCATGGAAAAGACACACCGTATTTCAAGATACGGTAGAATGGAGGAGACAATGGACAATTTAGAACTGCGGAAACGTGCCAACGAGGTTCGCAAGGGAATCATCACGGCAGTTCACAGTGCAAAGGCGGGGCATCCCGGAGGATCACTTTCTTCCGCAGATGTGTTTACGTATTTGTATTTTGAGGAAATGAATATCGATCCCGGGAATCCGGGGAAGGAGGACAGGGACAGATTTGTGCTCTCCAAGGGACACAATGCCCCGGGACTGTATTCCGCCCTGGCCAACAGGGGATTTTTCCCGGTGGAGGATCTGACCACCCTTCGCAAGCTGGGGTCTTATCTGCAGGGACATCCCTGCATCCACATCCCGGGAGTGGATATGTCTTCCGGTTCCCTGGGCCAGGGTATTTCGGCCGCTGTGGGCATGGCCCTGGGCGGAAAAATGGACGGAAAGGATTTTCGTGTATACACCCTTCTGGGAGATGGAGAGATTCAGGAAGGCCAGGTGTGGGAGGCCGCCATGTTCGCGGGCTTCAGAAAGCTGGACAACCTCTGCGTGATCGTGGACAACAATAATCTGCAGATTGACGGCCCCATCGACCAGGTCTGCTCCCCCTATCCCATCGACAAAAAGTTCCAGGCTTTTAACTTCCATGTGATCAATGTGGACGCCCATGATTTTGACGCGCTGCGGGCCGCGTTCGGGGAAGCCAGGGAGACAAAGGGAATGCCCACCTGCATAGTACTGCACAGCTTAAAGGGGAAGGGCGTATCCTTCATGGAGAACAATGTGGACTGGCACGGGAAGGCGCCAAATGACCAGGAGTATGCCGTGGCAATGGCGGATCTGGAAAAAATAGATGCGGAGCTTTTGAAGCAGGAAACGGCCGGTGCAGAACCGGGAAAGGCAGGTGAAGCGTGATGGCAGACACAAATACCGTGAAAAAAATAGCAACTCGCGAAAGTTACGGCAACGCGCTGAAAAGTCTTGGGGAGGAATTTCCCAATCTGGTGGTGCTGGACGCGGATCTGGCGGCGGCCACCAAGACAAGTATTTTTAAGAAGGCGTATCCGGAACGCCATATTGACTGCGGTATCGCGGAGGCGAATATGATGGGCGTGGCAGCGGGACTTTCCCTGGTGGGAAAGATTCCTTTTGTCAGTTCTTTTGCCATGTTTGCCGCAGGGCGGGCCTTCGAGCAGGTGCGCAATTCCATAGGCTATCCGCAGCTGAATGTAAAAATCGGAGCCACCCATGCGGGGATTACGGTGGGAGAAGACGGAGCCACCCATCAGTGCAACGAGGATATTGCCCTGATGCGTACCATTCCCGGCATGGTTGTCATGTGTCCGGCAGATGATGTGGAGGCAAAGGCTGCAGTGCGTGCGGCGCTGGAATATGAGGGACCGGTGTATATCCGTTTCGGAAGGGCTGCCGTGCCGGTGATCAACGACAGGCCGGATTACCACTTTGAGATCGGAAAGGGTACCGTTGTCCGGGAGGGGAATGACGTGACCATTGTGGCCACGGGAATCTGTGTGGATTCTGCGCTGGGCGCCGCGAAACTGCTGGCGCAGGATGGCATCAGCGCGGAGGTGGTCAGTATCTGTACCATAAAACCGCTGGATGAGCAGCTTATCATTGAAAGCGCCCGGAAGACCAAAAAGGTGGTCACGGTGGAAGAGCATACCGTGATCGGAGGTCTGGGAAGCGCGGTCTGCGACTGCCTGAGCGCAAATCTTCCCACCAGGGTAAAGAAGCTGGGAATGCAGGATGTGTTCGGGGAATCAGGCTCTGCGGCGGCGCTGGTGCAGAAGTACGGACTGGACGCTGAGGGCGTGTATCAGTCAGTGAAGGAATTTTTATAAACGGGAGATATAGGATGATCAAGGGATTTAAAATGAAGCTGTATCCCGGGCAGGAAGCGGAGTACGAGAAAAGACACAATGAACTCTGGCCCGAGATGCAGGATATGATCCATGCGCACGGCGGTAAAAATTATACCATTTTCCTGGATAAGGAGACGCTGACCCTGTTCGGCTATATTGAGATTGAGGACGAGACGCTCTGGGCAAAGGGAGCGGATACTGCCATCAATCGAAAATGGTGGGATTTCATGGCCGATATCATGGAGACAAATCCGGACAACAGTCCGGTAAGCATTGACCTGCAGAATGTATTCCATCTGGACTGAAGCCTGTCTGGATGAAAGCTGCAGTATGGGAGACAGGAAAATCCTGCCCGGACGGTCTGTGTGTCCGGGGCAGGATTTTTTTGTGCACAGCCCCGGGCAGAGGAAATATGCCGCAGGGGAAGGAAACTATTTCAGGAACATGCGTATTATTTTATCTTTGGTTTTGCCGTGGGGCTGGTAGCGCAGGGGCAGGTCAATCCAGCCGTACTTTTTCAGGATGTTTTTTTCATGGGTGAAGGTCTCAAAGCTTCTGCGTCCGTGGTAGGAACCCATGCCGCTGCAGCCCACGCCGCCGAATCCCATGCGGGAGGTGGCAAGGTGTACCACCGTGTCGTTGATACAGCCGCCGCCGAAGGAGATTCTGTCCAAAAAATGTTTTTCCGTCTTTTTGTCTCCGGTAAACAGATAGGCAGCCAGGGGTTTTTCCCCTTCCAGCACAAAACGGAAGGCTTCTTCGATGTCATCAAAGGCTATCACCGGCAGGATGGGGCCGAAAATTTCTTCCTGCATAACGGCGTCCTCCCGGGTGACATGATCCATGATGGCAGGTGCAATCCGCAGGGACGCAGGATCCGTGGCGCCCCCATAGATCACTTTCTCCGGAGTCATCAGGTTTACCAGACGCTGGAAATGTTTTTGGTTTATGATTTTTCCGTAGTCCGGATTGTCCAGCGGATGGGAACCGTACATTTCGGTGATCATCCTGGATAAATGATCCAGAAACGCTTCCTTCACGGAGCGGTGGATGAGAAGATAATCCGGCGCCACGCAGGTCTGCCCGCAGTTGAGGTATTTGCCGAAGGCAATCCTTGCCGCGGCCAGTTTCAGATCGCTGGTTTTGTCCACAATGCAGGGACTTTTTCCGCCCAGCTCCAAAGTGACGGGAGTCAGGTGGACGGCTGCTTTTTCCATGACAAGTTTCCCCACGGTCACGCCTCCGGTAAAGAAAATATAGTCGAAGCGTTCTTCCAGCAGCGCGCTGTTTTCGGCGCGTCCTCCCTCAATTACGGCGGCGTATTCTTCCGGAAAAACTTCCTGAATCAATGCCTTTATGGCCGCGGAGGTGGCGGGGGAATAGGCGGAGGGTTTTAAAATACAGCAGTTTCCGGCCGCGATGGCGCCGATGAGAGGCTCCATGCACAGCAGGAAAGGGTAATTCCAGGGGGACATGACCAGAACACATCCGTAAGGCTCCCGCAGGGAAAAGCTGCGTCCGTGAAAATTGGCCAGATCCGTCATATGCCGTTTTGGCCGGGCCCATTTTTTCAGATGCCTGATCTGGAAAGACAGTTCGCTCAAGGTCAGGCCGATTTCGCACATATAGGATTCGCTGGCGCTTTTTCCCAGATCCGTGCGCATGGCCTGGGCAAGTTCTGACTGGTGGGAACGGATTGCGCGATGCAGTTTTTTCAGTACCCAGATACGTGTATCCATATTCTTTGTGGCGCCGGCGGCAAAGTATTTTCTTTGTTTTTCCACAAGATTGCTGATTTCCATATTGCTCCTTTCTTTGCTTTCGGGGATAAGGTACCGGTCAGGACTGCTGTGGTCAGGCCAAAGGCGGTCAGCCGGATTTTATCCGCGGAAAGATTCAGACAAACGACGCGTGGACGGTTCCCGACACCTGCCTTTTGCCGGCGATTTCCAGGTACATGCCTGCCAGTTCGTCCGCGTCCATAAGGCGGGGCACAGGATAAAGGGGATTGCTTTCCTTGTCTGCGTGGGCGGCCATTTGGGAAATATCTTCTTCCCGTATGCCATCAAGGGTGTCGGGAATGTCCATGGAATGATTCATCTGGCGCACCCACCGGATAAAGTTGCGGGAGGCGGCGTGATCATCTGCGCTCTCCGGCGCAATGCCGCATATCCGGGCAAGCTTTCCCAGACGTTTTTCGCAGCTTTTTCCATAGGCCTCCAGAAAATAGGGCAGAATCACCGCGTTGGCCAGACCATGGGGAATGCCGTATCTTCCTCCCAGGGAATGGGCGACTCCGTGCACATATCCCACATAAGAACGGGTGAAGGCGATGCCGGCGCAATATGCGGCATGAAGCATATTTTCACGCGCTTTTGCGTTGTCCCCGTGATCGTAAGCCTCTTTCAGATTGTCGCGGATCAGGCGGACGGCCGTCTCGGCCATTTTACGGGTAAGCTTTGTGGTGCTGCCTCCGATGTAGGCTTCCACCGCATGGGTCAGGGCATCCATTCCCGTGGTGGCGGTGATCTGCCTGGGCAGGCCGGTGGTGACGCGGTAGTCCAGAACCGCGTATCTGGGAATGAGCACGAAGTCATTGACGGGATATTTGTGGTGTGTGGCAGAATCCGTGATCACGGCGGCCAGGGTGGTTTCGCTGCCGGTGCCTGCGGTTGTGGGGATGGCAACCAGTGTGGGAAGTTTTTTATGTATTTTCAGAAGACCGCGCATTTTCTGTATCGGCTGCCGGGGTTTTGCGATTCTGGCAGCGGCTGCCTTGGCGCAGTCGATGGAAGAACCTCCGCCGAAGGCGATGATGGCAGTGCAGCCTTCCGCGAGATAGACTTCCCGGGCCTGCTCCACATTGTCAATGGTGGGATTTTGTACCGTGTCGTCATAGATACAATAGGCAATGTCCGCTTTTTCCAGGGCATCTGTCAACGGCGCCAGCAGTCCCAGGCCGGAGATCCCCTTATCCGTGACAATCAGTACGCTTTTGTTTCCCTGGTCTGCCAGAAGGCGGCCAAGGCTTTCCATATCGTCCAGGATTTTGGGTTCCCTGTAGGGCAAAAACGGAAGCGCCGCCCGGAAACATAGCTGAAACGATCTGCAATAAAGTTTCTTTATCGTATTCATGTCAGGACTCCTCCAACTCATATTACTTTGAATATCAAAGATTTTATCACTTCTTTTCATGAATTTCAAGGGATAATATCACGGCCTGATAATTTATTCCCGCGGGCAATGAAGAAAATAGCCATGCCTGCATATTTCTAATTGGCATGCAAATTTTTAATTGGCATGCGTATGCCGTGAGGGTTAAATTTGATTGAAAGCGGGAAATGCTGATGGTAAAATGAAGTGGAAACAGTGCGGAAGCCAGGAGACGGAACCAAAATAAAAGTAAACTCGAAAGGAGAAAGATTGAAAATTGAAAATTTTCAATCCCAAGTTTGTGTCTGCGCGGCATCCACAAACTTGACATGTGCAAAAGGCCGCGCAGAAATGGAGGAAAGGATGAAAATTTTAGTCATAGGCGGCAGTTATTTTTTGGGCAGGGTTTTTGTCATGCAGGCATCGGGAAAGCATGAGATTACGGTGCTGAACCGGGGAACTTACTCCATGGAGAATTTCGGTGTGAAGCAGATCCGGGGTGACCGGAGGGATGAGACGCTCTGGCGCCGGATGGAGGAAAGGTATGATGCCATTGTGGATTTTTGTGCGTATGAGGAAGGGGATATCGCGAAGGTACTCCAGAACATGGCAGGAAAGGTAACGCAATATGTCCTGATCAGCACAGTGGATGTGTACCAGAGAGGCACCGGGAAAAAGAAGGATGAGGACACGGCGCTGGAGACAAGGAACTTTCCCGGGGAGGCCGGGGCCTATATTGCGGGAAAAGTGGCGCTGGAGCAGGAACTGAGGGTGGAGTGTGCCCAGAAGGAGATAGAATATACTATATTACGTCCTGCAATAGTCTACGGACCGTACAATTATGCACCCAGGGAGTCGGCATACATTCAGCTGCTGGTACAGAATCATATTCTGCCCCGGATCACGGATGCTGAAGGAAGCTTTCAATGTGTTTATGTAAAAGATGCGGCAGAGGCCGCACTGAAATGCCTGCTGCAGGAAAAGGCATATGGCCAGGCATACAATCTGTGCCAGGACCAGGTCATGACATATGCGTCTTTTCTGGAAGCGCTGAAAAATGCGGCAGATGTGGAATTTGACGAAATTCCGATTACGGTGGAGCAGGCCCGCGCCCAGGGGATTCCGCTGCCGTTTGCGGTGACCGGGGAGGAGTCGGAACTTTGCTGCAACGAGAAGGGCAAAAAGGAGATGGGATTTGAGTATATAGATTTTCAGGAGGGGCTGGCCAGAACATACAGGGCTTTCAGGGGCGTGTTCCGGCAGGAATGAGAGAAAGGGATCTTGTTGTAATCAGGCAGCAACAGAGGAGTTTTTTCATTTCGTGTACAAATATTAATTAAAAATTAAACAAACAAGATACATTTCTGCATTATATTGTATTTATGAAAAACAGAAGGAACCGTTTGGGTGTACTTTATAAACGGTTATGAAACTTGTACATGCAGGCCGGCTGCTGCAGGAAGGCAGAAGGGCTGGAGAGACTTTCATAAATATCGGAAATACAGAGGTGTAGAGGATGGCAAGGCAGAACGAGGGTGCACGGAAAAGAGAAGATTATGAGGAGTATGCGGACAGGAGAAATCCGTATCTGGCAGATTATGCGGCACAGCGCAGCCGCATGAGGAGTCCCCAGAGGAGGGCGCAGGTTTCCTCCGGACGCAGGAGAACGGAAAGGGATACGGAAGAGGACAATGTGATTATGATGCCCTGGGATCACGATGCCACCGATAAGATGAAGCAGGGAAAGCAGGCGTACCTGGAAGACGACTGTGAAGAAAGGGGATACGCACAGAGGCAGCGCCCCGCACCGCAACGGGAAGACGACTGTGAAGAAAGGGGATACGCACAGAGGCACCGTCCTATGTCATATGGGGAAAGAGACCATGGGGAGTGGGGATATGCGCAGAGACAGCGCCCCATGTCGTACCTGGAAGACGGCTGGGAAGAAGGATATGCGCAGAGACAGCAGCGCCCCGCGCCGCGCCGGGAAAGAGACGGTGGGGAGCGGGAATATGCGCAGAGGCAGCGCCCCGCGGCGCACCAGGAAAGAGACGGTGGGGAGCGGGAATATGCGCAGAGACAGCGCCCCGTGTCGGCAGGGGAACGCACATATGATGAATATGACACTGATGACAGAAATGCTCAGGCACGGGGAAGACGGCAGGTGTCCCGGAAGGAAAGCACGGAAGAAAATGTCTTTTATACAGGAAAGCGTTCCGCGGCGGAACAAAGGGAGAATGCCTTCTACATAGGAAAGCGCGCAGGGGAAAACGGTGGAAATACACCGTATGAAAAAGATGACAGAAGTGTCAGAAGTGCCCGGAAGGCAGTTTCCGCAGTCAGTATGCCGGTTTCCCGGCCCCGGACATTGTCAGGGCCCGTCGTGGGAAGGAGAAGCGGCGCGGCAGTGCGTCCCAGGGTTCCCAGGGGGGATTTTTCCGGATATGGCTTCCGTCCGGATACCAGGCGTCCTACCCGGGCACGCCGCAGAAAACGTGCGCAGAGACAGCAGTTTATGGTAGGGGTATGGATCCTGTGTATCGTAATACTGGCAGGATTCTATATCTTTAAGAACAATCAGGCAGCGGAGGCGGGAAACATGGGGGAGGGTTCCGTGCAGTCTTCTGGAGGAAACAATACGGGGGCAGGGGCTTATTCCGGCGCCATGGTTCAGGGGCTTCCGTCGGAGGTGTTTGAAGGCCATCCCCGGTGGGAAGAAAACTTTCTGACACCCAATGAATACTCCAGGCCCGGGGATGCACTGGAGACGGTGACAAATCTTTTTGTACATTATACCGCAAATCCGGGAACCAGCGCCGCCCAGAACCGCAGTTATTTTGAGCAGCAGAAGGACACTCACGAGGTCAGCGTCAGTTCCCATTTTATCATCGGCTATGATGGGGAGATTATCCAGTGCGTGCCCCTGGACGAGATCGCCTACGCGGTGATGACGCGGAATTATGATTCCATATCCATCGAGTGCTGTTATCTGGCGGAGGATGGATCCTTCACCCAGGAGACCTATGATTCCCTGGTTTCGCTGCTGGCATGGCTCACGGAGGCCTATGGGCTGGATTCGGAAGATATTCTGCGCCATTATGACTGCGGCGGCAAAAAATGCCCGATTTATTATACGGAACATGAAGATGCATGGGAACAATTGAAAAAGGACGTGGACAAGCTGTAGAATCTTTGTTAAAATAGACCTTGCCGAAAAATGAACCGGGCAGGAAGACTGCCCGGGCCGTCATGGACAAGGAGGGGCAGGATGAACATTTTATCACCGTCTATTTTGGCAGCAGATTTCAGCAGGCTTGGGAAACAGATCAAAGAGGCAGAGCATGCAGGCGCGCGGTATCTGCATATCGATGTGATGGATGGGGTCTTTGTGCCGGATATTTCTTTTGGAATGCCGGTCATTCTGTCCATACGAAAATGTTCCGACATTTTCTTCGATGTCCATCTGATGATCCACAAACCGGAGCGGTTTGTGAAGGAATTTGCGGACTGCGGGGCGGATCTGATCAATTTCCATCTGGAGGCCACGGAGGATGTGACCGGGACAATACAGAGAATCCGCTTTCTGGGAAAGAAAGTGGGGATTACCATAAGCCCGGAAACGCCTGCGAAGGCGGTGGAACCATATCTTAAGCTGGTGGACATGGTTCTTGTGATGACGGTGAAGCCGGGATTCGGCGGCCAGAAACTGCTGCCGGAATGTCTGGGGAAAGTGCGTGAAGTCCGTTCCATGGTGCTGGAAAAGGGATTGAGGACGGACATTGAGGTGGATGGCGGTATCCGGCCGGACAATGTGGAACTGGCCCTGGAGGCGGGAGCCAATATTATCGTGTCCGGTTCTGCGGTTTTCCAGAACCGGGTTTCGGAAAATGTAAAGAGTTTTATGAATATATTGGGGCAGGAC
This sequence comes from uncultured Acetatifactor sp., assembly GCA_910577185.1. Lineage (GTDB taxonomy): Bacteria > Bacillota > Clostridia > Lachnospirales > Lachnospiraceae > Acetatifactor. The sequence goes on along the minus strand of CAJTLR010000002.1, from coordinate 47,644 downwards.
AAATATAAAAGGTAAGGCTTTGCATACTTTCGGCTGAAAATAGAAATAAAGGAAAAGGATTGGATAAGGGGGTGGAAGTATGCATTTTGACGGAATCGGCAGGGATCATGGGAGAGAGGTGCACCATGTGACCAACTGCATGCACGATCATGCCCATTACAGGAAAGAAGAGTCCGGTGCGTCATCGGCGTCTTCCGGCGCTGCTTCCCAGGCAGTACCGGAAGCGCCCCCGCAGCCGGAAGGGCAGTTTTCCCTGTCGGCATGGCTGGAGAAGACGCTGGGAAACGGAAAAAGGCTTTTGAAGAGCATCTGGGGTTCCAGTGAGGCCGTGGGCGATGGGACAAGAACGGATGGGGCACAGGCCCTGATGGAAGGCCGGGAGGGCAGTGCGGCGGATGTGGCAGGCGCAGGTCCTGCGGGCCGGGAAAGCCATGTTCCGGACCCTGCCGGCATCTTACATCCGGGGCAGGTGGCGGCAGCTTCCACGGCAGTGGCTCCTCCCGGAAGAGTGGAGGAAAATCCCTATTTTGCGCCTGTCAATGAAGCGGGCGGGCAGGAAAAGGGCATTTGGCAGAAAATAAAGGTGAAGTTCAAGGATGTGACCGGACAGCTGACCGGGCATCTTCCGGGGAATTTTTTCAACACCCACAATAAGGATTCTTTTCAGGCAAAGCAGGAAAAACCGAAGGAAGATTTGCGCAAACACAGTAAGTTCCGGGGGGATAAACTGGAAATAGACTGTATTTTGACGGATGACAGTTATCTTCTGGATTCTTATGACCGGAAAGGGGAGTACAGCAGGCTGTCGGCGAAGTGAGAATTGGTTATTGACAGTCAAGAGGTTTTTGTGATACCATTTTTAATTAAGAGGGCATACGGGCTCGTCTTCTGGTGCAAGATAGGCAGTAGGAGACGGGCTTCTTATTTACCTTGTATGAAGTCTGTTATAAAACATGCATACAAGGTGCCGAAGGCACTTTTTGATGTGCCGTACAGGAGAAATAAGAGAGGAGAAATGAGATGGAAAGCAAGGGAAAATACTATCTTACCACAGCCATTGCCTATACCTCGGGCAAGCCGCATATCGGCAACAATTATGAGATCGTGCTGGCAGACAGCATTGCGCGGTTCAAGAGAATGGAAGGCTATGATGTTTTTTTCCAGACAGGGACGGACGAGCACGGGCAGAAGATTGAGCTGAAGGCACAGGAAGCGGGCACCACCCCCAGGGAGTTTGTGGACCAGGTGGCGGGCGTTATCCGGGGACTGTGCGATATGCTGAATATTTCCTATGACAAGTTTATACGGACTACGGATGATTATCATGAGGCGCAGGTACAGAAGATTTTCAAAAGGCTGTATGACCAGGATGATATCTACAAAGGCGCCTACGAAGGGATGTACTGTACGCCCTGCGAGTCCTTCTGGACGGAGTCCCAGCTGGTGGACGGCAAATGTCCGGACTGCGGCAGGGAGGTGAAACCTGCCAGGGAAGAGGCCTATTTTTTCCGTATGAGCAAATATGCGGACCGGCTCATCAGACATATCAACGAGCATCCGGAATTTATTCAGCCGGTGTCGCGTAAAAATGAGATGATGAACAATTTCCTGCTGCCGGGACTGCAGGACCTGTGTGTGTCCAGGACATCTTTTCAGTGGGGGGTTCCCGTGGACTTTGACCCGGGGCATGTGGTGTATGTGTGGCTGGACGCGCTGACCAATTACATCACGGGCATCGGCTATGACGCGGAGGGAAACAGCACGGAGCAGTACCGGAAATTCTGGCCCGCTGACCTGCATCTGATCGGAAAGGACATTATCCGGTTCCACACCATATACTGGCCCATTTTTCTGATGGCGCTGGGAGAACCCCTGCCCAGGCAGATTTTCGGACATCCCTGGCTTCTGATGAACAGCGGCAAGATGAGCAAATCCAGGGGAAATGTGATTTATGTGGATGACCTGGTAGATTTCTTCGGGGTGGACGCGGTGCGCTATTACATGCTGCATGAGATGCCTTTTGAAAATGACGGCAATGCCACCTGGGAGCTGATTGCGGAGCGGACCAATTCCGACCTGGCAAATACCCTGGGCAATCTGGTGAACCGCACCATTTCCATGAGCAATAAATATTTCGGAGGCATTGTGGCCAACAAGGACGCAGCGGACGAGGCCCTGGACGGGGATTTAAGGGCGGTTGCCACGGGGGCTTACCGGAAGGTCACGGATAAGATGGCAGACTTAAGGGTGGCGGACGCGCTGACAGAGATTTTTGCGGTCTTTAAGCGCTGCAATAAATATATTGACGAGACGGAGCCCTGGGTTCTGGCAAAGGATCCCCAGAAGGCAGACCGGCTGTCCACAGTGCTCTATCATCTGGTGGAGGGAATCTGCATCGGCGCATCCCTGCTGCAGCCTTTTATGCCTGAGACGGCAGAACGGATTGCCGCACAGCTAAACACGGAATTGCGGGGATTTGACCGGCTGGAAGAGTTCGGACTTTATGAAAACGGTACGAAAGTGACGGAACAGCCGGAAATTCTGTTTGCCAGGCTGGACATGAAGGAAGTGGAGAAACGGGACCTGGAGATTGCGGCGGCCATGCAGGCTGCGGCTCCGGCAGAAGAGCAGGCGCAGGAGCAGGAGCCTGTCATAGACATTGAGGCAAAACCGGAAATTTCCTATGAGGATTTTTCCAGAATGCAGTTCCAGGTGGGGGAGATCCTTTCCTGCCAGGCCGTGCCCAAGTCCAAAAAGCTGCTTTGCAGCCAGGTAAAAATCGGCAGTCAGGTGAAACAGATCGTGTCCGGCATCAGGGCATACTATTCCCCTGAGGAGATGGTGGGCAAGAAGGTGATGGTGCTGGTAAACCTGAAGCCTGCCAAGCTGGCGGGAGTGATGTCGGAAGGCATGATTCTGTGTGCGGAGGATGCGGAGGGCGGCCTGGCCCTGGTGAAACCGGAGAAGGATATGCCTTCAGGCGCGGAGATCGCCTGACAGGAAAAGGGATGTGGGGCAGGGCGGGATTTGCCGGACTGTCCCACGGCGGCAGTATGGAGGTTGTCTGATGCTGAAAGAGGAATTTTATTTTGACTCCCGGGAGGGGAGCGCGAAGATTCATGCCGTGAGGTACTGTCCCGGGGAAGGGCGGGAGGTTCGCTGTGTCCTGCAGATTGTCCACGGTATGGCAGAGTATGTGGAACGTTATGAGGAATTTGCACGGTTTCTCACGGAAAAAGGGTATGTTGTCACAGGGGAGGATCATCTGGGACACGGAAAATCCGTGGGGAAAAACGGAAAATACGGATATTTCTGCGAGAAGGATCCGGCCACGGCCCTGGTGGAAAATGTCCATGGACTCAGAGTGCTGACAGAAGAAAAATATCCCGGTGTCCCTTATGTACTCATGGGACACAGCATGGGCTCCTTTATCACGAGGAACTATATGTTCTGCCACGGGGAGGGGCTCTCCGCCGTGGTGATCATGGGAACCGGGATGGAAGCTGCCGCTACCGTGAAACTGGCAAAATGTATGACGGGAATCCAGAAAGTTTTTCACGGAAGCAGGTACACAAGCCGCATGATTGACAAACTGGCTTTCGGCGTCTACAATAAAAAGATAGAGAATCCGCGGACCAGCTTTGACTGGCTGAGCCGGGAGGGAGAACGGGTGGATCAGTATATGGCGGATCCGGAATGCGGTTTTATTTTTACCGTAAACGGTTTCGGGGCTTTGTTTGAGCTGATCCTGAGACTGTACAGCAGGGAGAACCTGAGCCGTGTCCCGAAGAAACTGCCGGTATTCATGATATCGGGGGACGCGGATCCGGTGGGCGCCTACGGAAAAGGCGTCCTCAGGGCAAAGGACTCCCTTGCAGCGGCGGGATTGGAAGATATCACGCTGAAAATGTATGATGGCGCCAGGCACGAACTCCTCAACGAGACGAATCGTGTTCAGGTCATGAGGGACATTTCCGGCTGGATAGAGGACAGAGTGTTGTACAAAAGAGAAACACGGGAAAATGGATAGGCCATCAAATTTACACAATACTGTATGTGCGGAGCGTAAAAGTGATGGATATAAGAAAGATGAGGATGCCTTATGAGGTGAGATGGGCAAGGAAAGAAGAATGGAGTCCTGCCATAAAGATGATCTGGAGGACTTTCATGAAATTTGAGGGGAAGGATTATACGGAAGAGGGCATTAAGCGTTTTTTCGAGTTCATAATGGATGAAGAACTGTATCTTTTGTTTCTGAAGGGGGAATACAGGCTGATGGTGGCCCTGGACAGCGGGCATGTGATCGGGGCAGGTTCCGTCAGGGACAAAAACCGTCTGTCACTTTTATTTGTGGACGAGGCATATCACCGCCGGGGAGTGGGAAGCGCGATTCTGAAAAAACTCTGTGAGTATCTGTCAGAGGTGGGAGAGCGCTATATGTCACTGCACGCGGCGCCATATGCGGTAAACTTTTACAGAAAACAGGGATTCCGCGCAGTGCGGCCGGAGATGGAATTCTGCGGTATACGAGTGACACCCATGGAAAAGGTGTTTTGAGAACAGGAGGAGGAACGGTATGAAACTTTTTGATCTGGAGAGCCCGCTGATGCAGGTGCTGAACAAAGTGGCTGATCTGATGTGGCTGAATGTCCTGACGCTGATCTGCTGTATTCCCATTGTCACGGCAGGGGCTTCCATGACGGCAATGCACTATGTGGCCCTGAAGATGGCAAGGAATGAGGAATGCTATATCGCCAGGGATTTTTTTAAGTCATTTAAGCTGAATTTTAAGCAGGCTACGGGTATCTGGCTGATCATGTTTTTTATCATTCTGGTGCTGGCGGGTGATTTTCTCATCATGAAGAATATGGAAATGAAATTCGGCAGTGTGATCAGGGTGATACTGATTGTCATTGCGCTGCTGTTTTTGTTCACATCCATGTTTGTGTTCCCGGTGCTGGCAAAATTTGAAAATACCGTGATGCGTACCATCAAGAATGCCTTTTTTATCGGAATCATGCAGTTTCCCAAGACCATACTGATGATGATACTGGCAGTGCTGCCGACGGCGGTGTTTTTGCTGTTTCCACAGATTACCCCCATTGTGTTCTTTTTCGGTTTTTCCGCTCCCGCATGGGCTTCCGCGAAACTGTATTCCGGTTTTTTCAAAAGACTTGAGGCCCAGATCCTGGAGGCAAATGCGCCCGTGGAAGCGGCAGGGGAGGGGGAAGAGGATGAAAGAATCTTCAGGGATGAACTGGATGAGAGCCTGGTAGAAGAGAACCCCGGAAACCAATGACATGTACAAAGTGCATAAAAAGAAAATACTAAATTGTGCATAGTGCCAAACGAAGGGGGAAACACCCTGGAATCTTAGCAAAATTGACAATCAGTAAAAAAATCTTTGTGAAATAGTGGCATGGAATAAATCACGCTTTTTCGTTATACTGTTTGTAGGTGAGGCGGTGCTGCATCATCATAAAAGCTTAAAAATGAAAAACCATGTAAACGTGAAAGGAGTTTTCTATTATGGCAAGTTTATCTTTAAAGAATGTCTGTAAGGTATATCCTAACGGTTTTGAGGCAGTTAAGGATTTCAATCTGCAGATAGCAGACAAGGAATTCATCATCTTCGTAGGACCTTCCGGATGTGGTAAGTCCACCACACTTCGTATGATCGCAGGCTTGGAGGATATTTCTTCCGGTGAATTGAAGATAGGCGACAGGGTTGTTAATGATGTAGAACCCAAGGATCGTGATATTGCAATGGTATTCCAGAATTACGCTCTGTATCCCCATATGTCCGTGTATGACAACATGGCATTTGGTCTGAAACTGAGAAAGGTTCCGAAGGATCAGATTGACAAGATGGTGAAGGAAGCAGCAAAGGTTCTTGACCTGACTCCGCTTCTTGAGCGTAAGCCGAAGGCTTTGTCCGGTGGTCAGAGACAGCGTGTTGCCATGGGTCGTGCTATTGTGCGTAACCCCAAAGTATTCCTTATGGATGAGCCTCTTTCCAACCTGGATGCAAAGCTGCGTGTACAGATGCGTATCGAGATTGCAAAGCTGCATCAGAGACTGGGAACCACCATCATCTACGTTACACATGACCAGACAGAGGCTATGACCCTGGGTACCAGAATCGTAGTTATGAAAGACGGCGTTATCCAGCAGGTAGATACTCCCCAGAATCTGTACGACAGACCTCAGAACTTGTTCGTGGCAGGATTCATGGGATCTCCTCAGATGAACTTCCTGGATGCAAAGGTTAAGGTTACCGGCAATGTTGCCAGCCTTGAGATTGCAGGACACAGCATTGCGCTTCCTGAAGCAAAATCCAAGAAGCTGATTGCAGGCGGCTATGACGGAAAGGTTGTTACCTTTGGTATCCGTCCTGAGAATGTGGATGACGATCCCGAGTTCCTTGCAAAATGCGATCCCAAGTGCGTATTTGAGTCTTCCGTAAGGGTTTACGAGTTGCTTGGTGCAGAAGTTTATCTGTACTTTGATCTGGACGAGTTCCCTCTTACCGCAAGAGTGGCTCCCAGCACCAAGTCAAGACCTGGCGATCCCATCAAGTTCGCATTTGAAGTTGATAAGATCCATGTATTTGACAAGGAAACAGAACAGATTATTACAAATTAGTTCATGTACATCAAGGGGGATGCTTTATCAGCATCCCCTTTTTCAGTATATTATATATTTTTTGTGATATGCTTTTTTGAATTTTCCTTGAATGTATGAGATTTTATTCTATGTGTATGATATAACGGAAAGAGCAGCTTTTTAGTCTGCGGAATAAAAACCGCCTCAGGGGGACGGATAAGAAAGGTGTGGAAACGGAATGATTTCAAGTCAGACAATCCAAATCAGTATAGATGAATTAAAAGCCATCACAAAGGTGGATTTATGCGTATATGATTTAACGGGCGCACCTGTTGCATCCACGACAGCACAGTCAGACATCGCGGCGGATTTGATCAGCGGATTTGCGTATTCGCCTGCGGACAGCCAGGTGATCGGCGTGCATCATCTGCTGAAGATTATGGACGAGGGAGAGCTACTGTATATACTTGTGGCAAAGGGAACAAGCGAAGATGTGTATATGGTAGGCAAGATTGCAGTGTGCCAGCTGCAGAATCTGATCATTGCATACAAGGAGAGATTTGACCGCAATAACTTTTTCCAGAATCTCCTTCTTGACAATTTACTGCTGGTGGATATCTATAACAGGGCAAAGAAGCTCCACATAGAGGTGGCGGTGCCAAGGGCAGTGTTCCTGGTGGAAACCCATCTGGAGAAGGATGGCATTGTGATGGAGCTTCTGAGAGGGATGTTTTCCAGCCATTCGGGAGACTATATTACGGCGGTGGATGAGAGCAGCGTCATTCTGATCAAGGCCCTGGAGACAGACTATACCGGCGAATCCCTGGTGGATGTGGCCAATACCATAGTGGCCATGATGAATACGGAGGCCATGCTGAATGTGAAGGTATCCTTCGGCACAGTGGTACAGGAGCTGAAGGATGTGTCAAAATCTTACAAAGAGGCAAAGATGGCGCTGGATGTAGGGAAGATTTTTTACGCGGAAAAGAATGTGGTGGCATACAGTACGCTGGGAATCGGGCGGCTGATTTACCAGCTGCCGGTAAACTTGTGCAAGATTTTTATAGACGAGATTTTCGGCGAAAATGTACCTTATGATCTGGATGATGAGACGCTTACCACCATCAACAAATTTTTTGAAAATAACCTGAATGTTTCAGAGACTTCCAGGCAGCTGTTTGTGCATAGGAATACGCTGGTGTACCGGATAGAAAAGCTTCAGAAGAGTATGGGACTCGACCTGCGTAATTTTGATGATGCGCTTACGTTCAAGATTGCGCTTATGGTCGTAAATTATATGAAGTATCTGGACAGCATAGGATATTGAGGCATCCGTCCGGTGACTGGCCGGATGCGTTGGGAAATGTGAAAACGGAAGGAAGAATTCCGGGAAACAGTAATAAGTGAGACAACCTCCTGAATATACTTAAATGGAAATTTGAGTATGGCAGGGGGTTGTCTTTATGTTTTATGACAGAAAAATAAAATATCTGGATTATCTGGAAAATGGCGTACGGGTCAGGGGAGCGGGCTATGTGAAGATGGAAGTAAGGGATGGAAGCCTGCGTATGGAACTGACTGTGACGGGTCTGCATCCCACGGATTCATTTACGCGGGATATTTTCTTGTATGCGGGAGAAAGACAGGAAAATATCGGAAAAATAGAAATTGCCGCCGGCAGGGGGCAGTACCGCCAGCGGTGGAGCCGCTGGGACAATATCGGCGGTACCGGAATTTCATACGGGGAGTTACGGGGGGTGCGCATTCTGCTGGGAGCAGGGAGGGAAATTACCTGCGTGTGGCAGGCTGAAAAGCCGGTGAAGGAGAATGCGGGCGGCATGGAGTTCCGGGCGGCAGAAGTACAAAGCCAGGAGGGGAAGCATCCCGTCTTTACGGGAGGAGACCCCGGTCCGGAGAGAGGGACGGACACCGGGGAAGGGAAAAACCATGACGCAGGGAAGAAATTTCCGGAGATAAAATGGATGAGAAAGAATGCAAAAGAGGGAAATGGGGAGCAGCGAAAGACAGAACAGGAAGCGGCAGCAATAAAGCAGGATATGGCGCAGGATGAGATACAGGCAGGGCCGGGGACAGAAAGAGGAAGGGAGGTGTGGACGCAACAAGCAGATCAGGGGCCAGAAAGAGAAAGGAAGGTGTGGACACAGGCAGGGCCGGGGCCAGAAGGGGAAAGAGAGGGGTGGACACAAGCAGGCCCAGGGATGGAAAGAGAAAGGAAGGTGTGGACACAGGCAGGGCCGGGGCCAGAAGGGGAAAGAGAGGCGTGGACAGAGCCAGGCACGGGGCCAGAAGGGGAAAGAAAGGTGTGGACAGAGCCAGGGCCGGGGCCGGAAGGGGAAAGAAAGGAGTGGACAGAGCCAGGCCCGGAGGCAGAAGGGGAAAGAAAGGGGTGGACACAGATAGGCCAGGAGGCAGATCCGGGGCCAGAAAGAGAAAGGGAGGCGTGGACGCAGCCAGGCCCAGGGATGGAAAGAGAAAGGGAGGCGTGGACGCAGGCAGGGCCGGGGCCGGAAAGAGAAAGGAAGGAGTGGAGAGGGCCAGAAAGGGAGAACCGGGATGAGCCAAATTCGAGCCAGGAAGGCCGGGCAGACCAGCGGCATAATCCGGCCCGGGCACAGGGAACGGAAAACAATGGCAGCACAATGCCCTGCTGTGGGCAGTGCAGAAGGAAAAATATGAGAATGGGACAAGAAGACAGGAGAGAGGAAGACGGCATCGGCACAAAAGACAGAAAGCGCAGGACAGGGCAGCAGGAAGTGGGATTTTCCGGTGGGGCAGCAGGGGAAGGCATAATAGGCAGAGGAACAGGGAAGTGGGAAGTGGGATTTTCCGGTGGGGCAGCAGGGGAAGGCATAACAGGCAGAGGAACAGGACAGGGAGAGATGTCCCATGTCATGCCGGAAGAGAAGATGGGAATCGGAATGCCGGGAAACCGGAATACGAATGCGGGTCGTGGGAAAAAGCCGGTGAGACTGTCGGAAGATAAATGGTCGCAGCTTTGGGAAATTTATCCCCATATAAAGCCCTTCCAGGATGAAAGGGAATATCTTTCCATTGGACCATCGGACTTCGTATTGTTTTCAGCGGCATCTTATAAAATGGTAAACAACAGCTTCCTACTTCACGGATACTATAATTACCGCCATCTGATTCTGGCAAAAATAGAACAGAAAGGGGAAGATATCTATTATGTGGGAGTCCCGGGAACCTTTTATGAAAAGGAAAAGCAGGTGGCCATCATGTTCGGCTTTGAGAGCTTTGAATGCGCGGAAGAACCGGCGCAGGCAGGAGATTTCGGGTATTATATGATGCGGACGGAGTTATAGATGGCATCAGAGTCCCTGGCCGTCGAAATCTGGGATAAAGCTTTCTGCCGCCGTCGCCCCTTCCTGCCGGAAGCCGTTCTCAATACCGATTTTCTCTGCAAAATCCAGAACTTTTTCATATTCTTCTGCTGTCAGAGTCCGCAGCAGGGGGCTGCAGGCAAGTTCGGGATATTGAGACAAATGTTTCATGGGGGTATACTGGTTCATAATACTGACATATATGTCATTTCCATAAGTGTCATGGAGATACCGCAGTACTCTTTTGGAATCCCCGGTCTGACCCGGAAGAATTAAATGGCGTACAAGAAGTCCCCGGCGCATAAGACCCGTGTCCGGGTCGAAGACGGCGGGGCCGGTCTGCCGGAACATTTCCGCGATGGCTGAGCAGGCTTTTTCAAAATAGTCCGGGGCCTTGGCATATTGGGCGGAAAGCCGGGAGGAATGGTATTTCAGGTCAGGAAGGTAAATATCTGCCAGCCCGGCCAGCATTTTCAGGGAAGACACTTCTTCATAGCCGGAACTATTGTATACCACAGGGATGGAAAGTCCCTGTTTTTTTGCATTGGCAATGGCAAGGCAGATCTGGGGAAGAAAATGTCCTCCGGTGACAAGATTGATGTTGGCGGCGCCTTTGGCCTGCAATTCCAGAAAAATCCGGGTCAGGCGGGAAAGGGAGACAGTTTGTCCTCTTTTTCCCAGGGCGATGTCATGATTCTGGCAGAAGATACACTGCAGGCTGCAGCCGGAAAAAAAGACGGTACCGGAACCGCAGCTGCCGGAAATGCAGGGTTCTTCCCAAAAGTGAAGGGCGGCACGGGCCGCAGTCACTTCTGCGCCCTGCCTGCAAAATCCGTTCCCGCCTTTTGTGCGGTCCGCATGACAGCGGCGGGGACAGAGGGTACAGTCCTGCATGATTTCGTTTATTTTTTCAGCGGTCATGTCTTTCATGGTTTCCTCGAAAGGGGTAATTCCGGTCCAGGGTTTGCGGGGGACAGGCAGCGGCCGGATGTAAATATAAAGCCGTACATCCCAGAGCCAGGATACAGCTCCACCCGGCTGCCTCGCGGCACATGGGAGATTCCGCTTAGTGCTGCTTTGTTCCCAACCTGACACGGTTCGCAGGTTCCCATTGCGCAAGACCGAATTTCATCACTGTACCGGACTCTGGAAATGTACGGTTACTTTAAGTATAGCTTTTCGGATGGGCATTTGTCAAGAACAAAATAAAGGCTTGACAGAGGTTACCAAAATTTTTTTATTGTTCATCATATTTTCACTCTACAGGGAGGAAAATATGGTATAATGACCTTATTCCGGAAAGGAAGAGGCCGAATGGCCATGAATACCATGATTGGTTTGTAATCATGGTATAATGTTGACACAGAAGTACATGTGTCAACTTCTGATTCCATATGCGCTGACGCGCACAGAAATATGGTATAATGACCTTATTCCGGAAAGGAAGAGGCCGAATGGCCATGAATACCATGATTGGTTTGTAATCATGGTATAATGTTGACACAGAAGGGCATGTGTCAACTTCTGATTCCATATGCGCTGACGCGCACAAAATTATGGTATCATAAGTCCATATTTGTGGCATGAAGAGGCCCAATGGCCGTAATCAGAGGCTGCGGTAACCGAGACATATCAATTAAGGAGGATGAAATTTATGAACAAAAATGCATTTTACAATTTATCTTATGGCGTATACATTATCAGCACGTGGGATAAGGGAAGGGCTACGGGCTGCACTGCAAACAGCGCAATGCAGATTACGTCCAGTCCTGCTACCATAGCGGTGAGTATCAACCATGACAATTATACGAATCAGTGCATCCAGGATACGGGAAAATTTGCAATTTCCATTCTGGGAGAGCATTCCAGCCCGGGAATTATCGGCACTTTCGGATTTAAGAGCGGAAAAGATCATGACAAGTTTGATGAGGTGGAGCATACGGTGAAGGGATTTTTGCCGGTGGTTTCAGACGCCTGCGCGTATATTGTATGCGAAGTGGTAGACAAGATGGAGACTTCAACACACACAGTTTTCCTGGGCAGGGTGCTGGACGCGGATGTGCTGAAAAAGGATGATCCCATGACATATGCTTATTACCACAATGTCATCAAGGGAAAAAGCCCGAAAAATGCGCCCACTTACATTGAGTGAGCCGGGGAGCGGACATAAAAAGGAATGCCGGGGGAGACTTCCGGAGAAAAAAGGGCATAAAAGCACCCTGGGGAAGGGTTTGTGCACAAAGGGACAAAATGCGGAAGAATGGTAGTGGGGGCATATGAAGATAAAAATAAAAGAGAAGGCATATGAGGATGTCCTGGCATGTCCGGTGGGAAGACACAGGAGCCCGGTACGACCTCTGCGGATTTTCCGGTTTTTATTAAAGGTATTATCCATGCCCGACCTAAAGGCTACCGGTTTCAGCCACCGGGAGTATGGCATGGAGAGACTGGGGGAGAAGGAGCCATGCCTGATTCTCATGAACCATTCCAGTTTTATTGATCTGAAAATTGCCGCCGCGGTGCTTTATCCCAGGCCTTTCAATACGGTCTGTACCTCGGACGGATTTGTGGGAAAAAACCGGCTGATGCGTGTCATTGGCTGTATTCCCACAAAGAAATTTGTCACGGACATGGTGCTGGTGAGGGATATGATGTATGCCCTGAAAAATCTGGGAAGCTCCGTGCTTATGTTCCCGGAGGCCAGTTACAGTTTTGACGGGACGGCCACGCCCCTTCCGGACAGCATGGGGAAATGTCTGAAGATTCTGGGCGTTCCGGTGGTGATGATCCGTACCTACGGGGCGTTCGCAAGGGATCCCCTGTACAACAACCTGAAACTGCGCCGGGTGAAGGTGTCGGCAGATGTAGAATACTTGCTGTCGCCGGAGGATATCAAAAAGAAATCGGCAAAAGAACTGAACGAAATCCTGCGGGAACAGTTTACTTTTGATAATTTCCGATGGCAGCAGGAAAATCATGTCCGTGTGGCAGAGGCTTTCCGGGCAGACTGCCTGAACCGGGTTCTGTATAAATGTCCCCACTGCAGAACGGAGGGGAAAATGCGGGGAGCTGGCACCAGGCTTTCCTGCGGTAATTGCGGAAAAGAATATGAATTGACGGAATATGGATATCTGGAAGCCGTGGACGGAGAAGCGGAATTCACACATGTTCCGGACTGGTACCGCTGGGAGCGGGAAGAGGTGCGCAGGGAACTGGAAGAGGGAACTTATTGCCTGGATATTGCTGTGGATATCTGCATGATGGTGAATACCAAAAGTATTTTCAGGGTGGGAAAGGGAAGGCTGCGTCATACGGGGGAAGGGTTTCACCTGATCGGCTGTGAGGGAAGGCTGGACTATGTCCAGAAGCCCGCGGCGTCATACAGTCTTTATTCCGACTATTACTGGTATGAGGTGGGGGACATGATCTGTATCGGTAATACGGATGTGCTCTACTACTGTTTTCCGGAAGCCGGCAGGGATGTGGTGGCAAAGACCCGGCTGGCCGCAGAGGAGCTTTACAAAATGGGGAAGCAGAACCGGTAAGGGCAGGAGGCCTGCATCGGCCGGCCCGGGTACAGAAGATGAAAAAAAGGTCCTTCCGGCAGATTTCAGATTGCAGGAAGGACCTTTTGGGACAGGCATCAGATATCCAGTTTCGGGGGAACATCCAATTCATCCGAAACGTATTTACCGTTTTTTTTACGCTGTCTGACACATTCTGTCAGTAAATATTCAATTTGCCCGTTTACGGAACGAAAATCGTCTTCTGCCCAGGATGCAATGGCGTCGTAAAGTTTTGAAGATAATCTCAGCGGAATCTGCTTTTTGTTATCTGCCATACTCAATATAAACTCCCTGAATTGACAATCGGCTGCGCGTCATGATTTCCGCATAATACCACCAGAAGATTGGAAACCATGGCTGCTTTGCGTTCTTCGTCCAAATGCACCACATCATTTTCGTTCAGGCGTTCCAGGGCCATTTCCACCATGCCCACTGCTCCGTCCACAATCATTTTACGGGCGTCAATGATAGCGGAGGCCTGCTGGCGCTGCAGCATGACGGCGGCAATTTCAGGGGCGTATGCGAGATAAGTAATTCTGGCTTCCACGATCTCGATTCCGGCTTCTTCCACCCGTGTCTGGATCTCCTTGCGGATTCTGGCAGCCACAATCTCGCTGGAACCCCGCAGGCTGCCCTCGTCTGCCACACCGTCCCCGGTGGTATCCACATTGGGGGATACATCATAGGGATAAATGCGGACTACGTGGCGCAGGGCGCTGTCGCACTGCAGGGATAAGAATTCCTTATAATTGTCCACGTTGAACACGGCTTTTGCGGTGTCCACGATCCGCCATGTGACGGCGATTCCGATTTCCACGGGATTTCCCAGGCAGTCATTGATCTTCTGCCTGCTGTTATTGAGGGTCATGATTTTCAGGGATAGCTTTTTGCTGCTGAAATCAGCGCCGGTCATACCCATACTCTGCGCCCCGCCGACAATGGCGGTCAGGCCTCCGGATTCCGATACGTCACCGCTCTGGCTCAGCCTTGTCCGGGATGCGGGGTTTACGCCCACACAGAAGGGATTTACAAAGTAAAAACCGTTTTCCTTCAGGGTGCCCACATATTTGCCGAACAAAGTCAGCACCAGGGCTTCCTGGGGTTTCAGCACTCTCAGCCCTGGCAGAAGAATCCAGCCCAGGCTGAGCACAATGATGCCTGCGGTCAGGCATGTGATATTCAGGGGGGTGGCCGCCTGGTTCAGGCTGATGCCGCTGAGAACCACGGCGGCGGTGGCAATGACATACATAAGAATCACGGACAGCAGGACCGCCATGCCGTTCTTTTTACTGTTTAATACTTTTTCGCTCATAAATCGTACCTCTCTTTCATGCAGATCATAATCCATATCATTCATACCGATGATATTAAAATGATATCATATTGATTCTGAAATGGCAAGAGCAGTATACGAAAAATTTTATTTTCCCTGTTTTTCCGCCTTATTGCGCAGACGCAGTTCCGCAAAGAAAAGTTTCAGCAGCTGGCTGC
The DNA here is from genome assembly GCA_910577185.1 of uncultured Acetatifactor sp. GTDB lineage: Bacteria > Bacillota > Clostridia > Lachnospirales > Lachnospiraceae > Acetatifactor. Next base: position 32,619 of record CAJTLR010000002.1, on the reverse strand, counting down.
ATTCCGGCTCCAGGATTCCCCTGGTCACAAGGGCCTGATGGTTGAAGTCCGGCATTTCCAGGATATTCAGAACGGAACCGCCGCAGCCGGCTTTGGGATTCATGCAGCCCATGACCACTTCCGGGATGCGTGCCTGAATGATGGCGCCGGCGCACATCTGGCATGGTTCCAGGGTTATGTAAATGGTACATTCTTCCAGCCGCCAGTCTCCGATATATTTGCTGGCTTTTCGGATGGCAGTGATTTCCGCATGGGAGAGGGTATTTTTATCGGTATTCCGCCGGTTATACCCCCGCCCAATGATTTTTCCTTCATGGACAATCACACAGCCGATGGGCACTTCCCCCAGGGCATAGGCTTTTTTTGCCTGTTTTAAGGCTTCCCGCATGTATTTTTCGTGGATGTTTTTAAAAGATGTCATAATTTAACCAGGTTTTCCTATGGCTTTCTTGAATTTTGGGGCATGGCGCCGCTGCCGAAACCGGAATACAGCCTGAACCATGACTGACCGGGCCGGCGGCAGCGCTGGTTTGGCCTGCTTTACGGATTTACATCATTTGCGCTGGCCTTTCCGGATATGGCATCGGCGGCGTTCTGCAATGTGACGGAGGCAATGGATGTCAGGGCTTCCCGGGTAAAAAATCCCTGATGCGAGGTGATCATCACATTGGGGAAGGAGAGGAGCCTTGCCGTGGTGGAATGTTCCAGAATTTCGTCGGAACGGTCTTCAAAGACATTGTTTGTCTCTTCCTCATATACATCGAGTCCGACTCCCGCAAACTTGTGCAGGCGGATACCCTCGATGAGGTCATCGGTTTTTACCAGGGCGCCCCGGGAAGTGTTGACCAGAATGACGCCGTCCTTCATCTGACGGATAGTGTCGATATTGATCATATGATAAGTGGAATCCATCAGGGGGCAGTGGAGAGATATGACATCACTGTCGGAAAGCAGTTTTTCCAGCGAAACATACTCCACAAAGCTTTTCAGGGAATCATTCCGGTATACGTCATAGGCCAGAATTTTCATGCCGAAGCCATGACAGATACGGCACATGGCGGCGCCTATTTTTCCGGTGCCGATGATGCCGGCAGTCTTCTGATAGAAGTTGAAGCCCATGAGACCGCTTAAACTGAAATCATTTTCCCGCACTTTATTGTATGCCTTGTATAAACGGCGGTTGGATGCCAGCGCAAGGGCCATGGCATGTTCCGCCACTGCCTCGGGCGAATATCCGGGGACACGCATGACACGGATCCCGTATTTTTTCGCGGTGTCCAGATCCACATTATTAAAGCCGGCACAGCGCATCAGGACGAAACGTATTTTTTTGGCATGCAGAATTTCCAGTGTCTGTGTGCCCACATTGGAACTGACAAATGCACAGACTGCATCAAAGCCTTCGGCCAGCGCCGCCGTCCTGGGATCCAGGTCGGATTTTGTGTACTCAATGGTGATTTCAGGAAAGGTTTTCAGGATTTCGTCAAAACTTTCCCGGTCATAATTTTTGGTGTCGTAAAATAATATTTTCATAATTTACCCCATTTCTGCGCGGCCTTTTGCGCATGTCAAATTTGTGGATGCCGCGCAGACACAAATTTGGGATTGAAAATTTTCAATTTTCAATCTTTACCTCATTTCCAGATGCAAAAAACATCTTTTCGCTTTATTGTTCCATATTTATTGTAGTATAATTCATCACAAACAACAGTAACCGTATAATTGGGACAGCTGAATACAGGAGGATAAAATCATGGGAACAAAGGGCCTTATGCTTGAACGGACACTGGTAAAACGATTCGAGGACAATCTGAGGGAAGAAGAAAAAAGCCGGGCTACCATCGAAAAATATGTAAGGGATGTAAAGGACTTCATGCGTTTTACCGGTGAAGGCAGTATCATAAAAAAGGACACGGTCATTTCGTATAAACAACACCTGATAAAAGAACATGCCATATCCAGTACAAACTCCATGCTGGCAGCGGTAAACTGTTTTCTGCGTTTCGCAGGTTATCCGGGCTATGCGGTGAGGGCGTTCCGGGTACAAAAGGCAGTCTTCCGGGCCAGGGAACAGGAATTGTCCAGAGAAGAATATATCCGGCTGGTAGAGGCCGCAGGAAAGAAGGGCGACAGACGTCTCTCCCTTCTGATGCAGACCATATGCGCCACCGGGATCCGCATCAGCGAACTGCCGTTTATCACAGTCGAATCCGCAGATTCCAGGCGCGCGGCGGTGACCCTGAAAGGCAAAACCCGCACAGTGATTATTCCCACGGAACTTTGTAAAAAACTCAAATGTTATGCCGAGGAAAATAAAATCAAGTCGGGAAGCATATTTGTCACCCGCAGCGGCAGACCCATGGACAGGAGCAATGTTCTCCACGCCATGAAAGCACTCTGTGATGATGCCGGTGTGGAAAAATGCAAAGCATTTCCGCATAATCTCAGACACTTGTTTGCCGTCACTTATTATGATGCGGAGAAGGATGTGGTGCACCTGGCTGACCTGCTGGGGCATTCCAATATCAATACTACCAGAATCTATACTTTGGTGAGCTGCGAGACAATGGAACAGCAGGTGGAAGCGCTGGGACTTGTGCTGTAAGCAAACTCCGGAGGCGGCTCCAGATCGTTTGGAAAAGAAAACTTCCCATTACAATCCTGCATCTATTGTACCGCATCAGCGTCTTTTTTTCAAGAAATCTCAGGACTGTTTTGGAAAACGTAATTTTGTCCGGTGCGGGACCCGCATCCGGGACCGGCAGATTGTCCCGGGAGGCAGGTTGACAGGCCATGATGCAAATGCTACAATCAGTTTAACGAACGACAGAACCTGCCTGAAACCGATGGACCACTTTGAACCGGCATAGTATGATGACCGGATGCCGGAAGAGGGCAGGTATGGAATGTGTGGGGGGACGAATGGGAAAGTGGATGAGACGGGCGGTCATGCTGGCATTGCTGGCAGTTTTTCTGGTTTCTGCCGTAACCGTGGGTAAAATTTTATATGAGTATTATGTCAGCGGGCGCCTTTATGACAATGCTGCGGCGCAGTATACCGCACTGGCCTCCGGAGAAGGCGCAGGAGAAAACGGAGACGCAAAGACAGGGAAAACCGATGGGGGAGGGGTGGAACAGCCCGGCGGGGAGACCGCGCCGGTGAAAGTGGATTTTTCGGGTCTGCAGGCTGTGAACAGTGACATAGCCGGGTGGATTTACTGCGAGGACACATCCATCAATTATCCGGTGGTAAAGGGGGAGGACAATGACTTTTATCTTGACCACGGCTATGAGGGAACCGAAAGCAGTTCCGGCGCTATTTTCATTGAGGCAGGGAACCGGCCGGACTTTCAGGATGCCAATACCATAATTTACGGACATCACATGAAGAACGGCTCCATGTTTGCGTCGCTGGAAAAATGGGCGGACCAGGAGTATTACGGGCAACATCCGCACATGTGGCTGCTGACGCCCGGACAGGATTACAAAATCGTCCTGTTTAGCGGATATACCACAGGGGCAGAGTCGGAAACATACACCATTTTCAGTGATTCCTGCCGGGAATTTGACGAATATCTGGAAGTATGCGTGAGCCGTTCGGATTTCCGTTCAGAAGCGGTACCGGAGGGAGGGGCAAAGTGTGTACTGCTTTCCACATGCTCCTATGTTTTTGAGGATGCAAGATATGTCCTGCACGGTATGCTGGTGCCGGTGGACAGCGCGGGAGGCGTGCCGTTTCCAGCGGCGGGAGGACAATGACTGCCGCATAGGGGAAAGCAGCCGGGATGACCGCCAAAATGGGCCTGATTGACAAAAGGAAGGTAAGACATTACTGTGAAAAGTCCGTGTCTTGCTTTGCGGAAAACGCGTAGTCCGAATAAGCTCCCTTGCTTATTCGGCAAGACAGCAGTGCGCCAAACCGCATGCTCTTGCGGTTTGTGTGCATCTTCTAAACTCCCCGCTTTCATATATGGTGGAGTAACCTGGTGCATGGGGGTTTAGAATGAATATAGGCAAGAATCGGGGCCCGCAACCGTCAGTTGACAAATTTCCAGGCGCAGTTGGTGGTTGTCAACCGGCTTTTCTGCTATGATTTCCGCATCAGAAGTGCGGAGGGCACAGAAAGGAAAAGCCGCGGGTGCGGCAGGAAAAAATATGATATTGGCTGAGAAAATAATGACGCTGAGAAAGAGGAAAGGATGGTCCCAGGAAGAACTGGCAGGGAAGATGGATATATCCAGACAGTCTGTCTCCAAATGGGAGAGCGGGAGTTCGATTCCGGATATTGATAAGATTCTGGCAATGAGCCATCTGTTTGGCGTCAGCACGGATTATCTGCTGAAAGACGAGATGGAAAAAGACGAGATGGAAGAAAAGATGCTTCCGGCAGCGGAGGAGGTGGAACCGGAAAATGTATCCCGGCTGGTGACCATGGAGGAGGCTGACAAATTTCTTTTCCTGACCAGAAAGCTGGTATTTCCCAGGGCAGCAGGTGTGGCACTGTGCGCGTTTTCTCCAGTCGTACCGGTTTTGCTGGGCGGCTGGGCAGAAAACGGATTGTGGGGAATGACGGAAGACATGGCCGGGGGAATCGGTGTGGCGATTCTGCTGTTATTGGTGTCAGTGGGAGTGGCAATTCTTGTTTTTACGGGAATGCAGATGGAAAAGTATGAATATATGGAAAAGGAAATCCTGACACTTCAATATGGTGTAAAGGGCATGGTGACAAAAAAGAAAGAAAGTTTTTCCAGGACATATTATCTGGCGGTGACCGCGGGTGTGGTAATGTGTATCCTGGCAGTGGTGCCGCTTATGATAGCGGCGGCGTTCCAGGCGGGCGACATGGCTTATATCTATTGTCTTTCCGTACTGCTCTTTGTGGTGTCAATTGCAGTGTTTCTGTTTATGTGGGTGGGAAGCATCCAGGACAGCTACAATATGATTCTTCAGGAAGGGGACTACACACTGGAGAAAAAGACAGTGGCAAAGAAAACATCATTTCTGCCGGTGGCATACTGGTGCCTGGTCACTGCTGTTTTTGTGGTGCTGGGACTGCGCGGATACGACTGGAAAGCCGCAGCCATTATCTGGCCGGCTGCGGCATTGCTTTTTGTGGCGATACAGTGTATTATAAAAACTGTGGTTACAACAAGACAGAATAAAGGATAGGACGGGAAAGGGAACTGGAATAAGAGGTAAGCATATGAGTAAGAAAAAGGTAGTGGTGTCCCTGGGACACGAAGCATTAGGCTATACCACCGGGGCGCAGAGAGATGCGGTCCGGGTGACTGCCAGTGCACTGGCAGATCTTGTGGAGGAGGACTATCAGCTGACCATCACTCACAGCAACGGGCCGCAGGTGAGCATGATTCACAAAGCCATGACAGAGCTGCGCAGGGTTTACATTGATTACACTCCGGCGCCCATGTGTGTGTGCTCGGCCATGAGCCAGGGGTATGTGGGGTATGACATCCAGAACGCCCTGCGTTCCGAACTGCTGGGCAGGGGAATCTCCAAGTCGGTGAGCACCATCCTGACGCAGGTGACAGTGGATCCGTATGATGAGGCCTTTTATGAGCCCACGAAAGTCATTGGCCGCTATATGGCAAAGGATGACGCCGAGACGGAGATAAAAAAAGGAAATTACGTGAGGGAATATCCAGGAAAGGGATTCCGGCGTGTGGTTGCCGCCCCCAAGCCCATCGACATTGTGGAGATAGAGGCCATCCGGGCGCTGGCTGACGCAGACCAGGTGGTCATCGCCTGCGGCGGAGGAGGCATTCCCGTGATAGAACAGCAGCACAATCTGAAAGGTGCGTCCGCAGTGATTGAGAAGGATTCCATTGCAGGCAAACTGGCGTCTGACCTGCATTGTGACGAACTGATTATCCTGACCGGAGTGGATAATGTATACAGGGATTTCGGCAAAGAAAACCAGACCCCGGTAAGGTCCATGACCGTGGCGGAGGCAAAGAAGGGCATTTCCCAGGGACAGTTTGAAGCCGGGACCATGCTGCCGAAGGTTGAGGCGGCCATCTCATATCTGGAAAAGGTAAGGGAGGGAAGGGTGCTGATTACCTCCATGAAGAAGGTCAAGGAGGCTGTGCAGGGAAGAGCCGGCACGGTTATCACTTTTTCATAATGCTGATATTGCAAACCCCGGCTTCGCACAAGGAGGCCGGGGTTTACCTGGCCCCGGCCACAGACAGCATGGCGCCGATGAGAATACAGAAGTCGGAAAGATTGAATACCACTCTGCGCAGAGGTTTCCATTTGACCGGGAAAGAAAAATAATCCACCACATATTTCCGCTTCAGCCTGTCATAGGTATTGCTGAAAGCGCCGCCCAGGAGAAGGGACAGCCCCAGGCGCAGGGTGCGGCTGCCCCTCCGGCCCAGGCTGAGCAGGAACACAACGGACATCAGAAAACACAGCGCCAGGGACAGGGCTGCTACCCAAAAACTTTTTTTCTGCCCCAGGTTCAGCACGGCGCCTTTGTTGTGATATTTCCGGATGAGAATGCGCCCGCCTAAGACCGTGTCCGGCAGGGACTTTGCCTTTTCTATCCGGTTTTTGACCCACAGATCTCCGCAGAATATTCCCAGAATCACCAATATATAAAATACAGCCATAATCGCTACATCTCCCATCATATAAATTCCGAAACCGGCCCTGCAGCCGGGATCAGGCGTCCTATACCCGTTCCGATTCTGCTCTTATCCAATAGTTTACATCAAACCCGGCTATAATACAACTTTCTTTTCGGGAAACGGATTCTCCCGGCTTGCTCTTGCCAACGGGACGTGTTCGCTGTAAAATAATAAAGATCCAAATGCTGTTACAAAGGGAAAGGAAGACGAAAACAATGTACGAAATGAGACCGGAATATTATACGGGGATAGCGGAAATCGACCAGGAGCATACACACCTTTTTGAGCTGGCGCAGGAGACCCATGATCTTCTGGATGATAATATGCTCCATGACAAGACGGAACAGCTGACAAGTCTGCTCTCGGAATTGATCAACTACACCAAAAACCATTTTGCCCATGAGGAGGCTTATATGGGGAGCATTCAATATGCACATATACCTGCCCATGTGGCGCTGCATCGCAGCTTTGAGCAGAACCTGATGAAATTTGATCTGGATTTGGCCGGGGAGGACTGCGAAAAGCAGGATGAGATAGTGAAAAGTCTGCTGGACTTTCTGATAGGCTGGCTGATCGGTCATATCCAGAAGGTGGATATGCTGTATGTAAAAAAAGACTGAGTGGTTTCTGTAAAAAGAGAGATAACGATAAATAGGAGGAGGCGTGCACATGGAGAAAAATATTTTGTTTCCGCAGACAGGGGGGTTTGTCCACGGCGGCGATTACAATCCCGAACAGTGGCTGGACAGGCCGGATATTCTGGAGGAGGACATACGGCTGATGAAGAAGGCCGGTATTAACAGCGCGACGCTGGGGGTGTTTTCCTGGTCTGTCCTGGAACCAAAGGAAGGGGAGTTCCATTTCGAATGGCTGGAAGCCATCATAGACAGGCTGTACGAAAACGGCATTTATACCGTGCTTGCCACACCTTCGGGCGCCCGTCCTGCCTGGCTTGACGCCGCTTATCCCGAGGCCATGCGGGTGGACAGAAGGGGGATGCGCGCCCGGCACGGCGGCAGGCACAACCATTGCATGTCTTCGCCCAAATACCGGGAGAAAGTGGAAATCATCGACAGGAAGCTGGCAAAACGTTTCGGCTCCCATCCGGGTGTAATCCTGTATCATATCTCAAATGAATTCAGCGGGGAATGTTTCTGCCCTTATTGTGTGAAGAAATTCCGGCAGTATCTGTGGGAACAGTATGACCATGATATTGAAAAACTGAACGCCGCCTGGTGGACCACGTTCTGGAGCCACCGGTACAACAGTTTTGACCAGATCGAGCCTCCCTTTGAAAACGGCGAGACCAGCGTTATGGGGCTGAATCTGGAGTGGAAGCGATTTACCACCTGGAACACCAATGATTTCATGAAGCATGAGACAGGGGTGCTGCGCAGCGTGACGCCGGAAATTCCGGTGACGGCCAATTTTATGCGCCTGTTCGGCGGACTGGATTACCGGAAGATGGCCCCGGAGCTGGATGTGATATCCTGGGATAATTATCCGGAATTCCACAATGACCGGGAGACGCTGGCGGAAACCATGCGGGAGACGGCCTTCCAGCACTCTGTTATGCGTTCCCTGAAAGCCGGGAAGCCGTTTATGATGATGGAGAGCGCTCCCGGTCTCGTAAACTGGCAGCCGGTAAATAAGCTGAAGCGTCCCGGCATTCACAGGCTTGCCTGTCTGCAGGCCATTGCCTGCGGTTCCGATTCCGTACAGTATTTCCAGTGGAGAAAAAGCCGCGGATCCTTTGAACAGTTTCACGGGGCCGTGGTGGACCATATCGGAACGGACGACACAAGGATTTTCAGGGAAGTGGCTGAAGTAGGGGATTTGCTGAAGAAAATTGCCCCTGCGGCGGGAACCACAGTCAGGACCAGGGCGGCGCTTTTGTTTGACTGGGATAACCGCTGGGCCGTGGCGGATACCAAGGCGCTGTCCCAGGAGAGCAAAAGGTATGAGGAAACCTGCAGGGGCATCTGGGAAGAATTTTTCAAACTGGGCATCGATATGGATGTGGTGGGCTCCGATGAAAATCTGAACCGCTATGACCTGGTGGTGGCGCCCATGCTTTTCCTGCTGCAGCCGGGGACGGCACAGAACCTGAAGACTTTTGTGGAAAGGGGAGGCCAGCTGCTGGCAACATATTTTACCGGCTATGTGAACAGGGATACGCTCTGCTATCTTGGCGGATTTCCGGGAGACGGACTGAAAGAGCTGTTCGGCATTGTCAGCGAGGAAATTGATTCCCTTTATCCCGGAGACAGGAACGGGATTCAAATGGCCGATGGAAGCATCTGGGAAGTCAGGGACTACGCGGAGATTCTGCGGGTGCAGGACGCGGAAGTACTGGGGAGCTACACGGAAGATTTCTACCGGGGTATGGCGGCCGTGACCTGCAAACATTACGGAGAGGGCAATGCCTACTATGTGGCTGCCAGGACAGATGCCGGCCGGATGAGACCGCTGTTTGAAAAAATGATGAAAGACGCACGTATTTTCGCCCAGGACCTGCCCGAAGGAGTGGAGTATCATGAGAGAAGCGGTGATGAGGGGACATATGCCTTTTATCTGAACTGTACGGCAGAAGAAAAAGCCGTTTCCGGAATCCGGGGAAAGGAACTGCTCACGGGGACCAGGGTGGATGACAGTCTGATTTTGCCGGAATACGGTGCGGCGGTAGTGAAGAGGGATTAAAGTATTTGCAGAAGCTGAGGCGGTCCTGAGAGGCTGCCCTGCATTTTAGACCGTGTTTGATAATTTCGTCCCGCTTTCCGGGTGACTGAACCAGAGTCAGGCACACCGGGAGGCGGGATTTTGATACCCCGTTGCCTGCAGCGGGGTATTTGATTTAGGATATGGAACGGACCTGAGGGATTATGGCTGCCAGGGTTCAGGTGCCTTTTGTGTTTACCCGGATGATAATTCTGCCACAATATGGTCCAGGGTTTGAAAATATTCTTCAAAGGTTTTGCGGCAGCAGCCGGGATTGTCAATGACAATTCCGGGGCAACGGAGACCGGTCAGGGAAAAACCCATGGCAATACGATGGTCGTCATAGGTGTTTACAACGGAAGGTCCGGGGTTGCCGGGATAAACCGTGATGCTGCTTTCCTCCTCATGGCAGCGGATGCCCATTTTGGACAGTTCCGTGACAATGGCACAGATGCGGTCGCTCTCCTGGTGCCGGATATGGCCTATGCCGGTGATGGTGGTGGGACTTTCCGCAAAGGGGGCTATGGCTGCCAGGGTGATGGCCTGGTCCGAACAGCCGGACATATCCACGGTGACGCCCCGGAAAACCCGTCCGGCAGGCGGGGAGATTAGAATGCCGGAATCGGTATCCCGTGCAGTGCAGCCCATTTGTTCCAGAATCCGCACAAAAGCCACATCGCCCTGCATGGAATCAAAATGCACCTGCTCCACAATGACAGGAAGGTGCAGCAAAGGACTCATGGCATAGAAATAACAGGCGGCAGACACATCCGGCTCTATCTGGTAATTCCTGGCCTGAAGCCGCTGGCCGGCCCTGGTCAGGTAGGCACGTTCCCCGGATTTTTGTACCCGTACACCGAATTGTTCCATCATTTTTAAAGTGATTTCGATATAGGACATGCCATGGGAACCTTCGATACAAGTGGTAAAATCCTTTTCGCACAGGCAGGAGGCAATCAGCAGGGCGCTTAAGAACTGGCTGCTGCTGTCAATATTGACGGTGATATGGTCTTTTTGGAAACCGTGGCCGCGCAGTGTGAAGGGAAAATGGCCTTCCCTGCCTCCGGGGCCGGGAATCACCTCACAGCCCAGTTCCTTCAGGGAATCCAGCAAAGGGGCCATGGGACGCCTGCGCATCTGTTCCGAGGCATCCATATGGTATACGCCCTGGGAAAGTCCCAGAAAGGCAGTGAGAAAGCGGGCTGCCGTTCCCGCGCTGCCCACATACTGGGCCGCTTCCGGGAGAGGGATGAGTCCGCCCTGTCCCTGAACGGTGATCTGGCGGCGGGCTTCATCCTGCGATACCTGGAACCCCAGATCCTGAATGCATTTTAAAAAATGCCTGGAATCGTCCGAAAAAAGAGCGCCTTTTAAACAGGAAAGGCCATCTGCCAGGGTTGCCAGGAGCAGGGCGCGGTTTGTGATGCTTTTGGAGCCGGGAACCTGTACCTGCAGCGGTCTGGAACCGGACCGTAAGGAATGATATAAACAAGGGACTGCATATGTGTCAGGAATTGTCATTTTTAAGCCTGTCTGCGTGTTGCGTCGCGCGATACAACGGAAGGGATTCCGTTGGCAGGAACAAAAGCCGGATACGCATTTTTATTCGGCCGCTTCCTTTCCGGAATAAGGTCATTATACCATGCTCCCCAAGAATTGTCACTTTTGATTTCAGGGCCGGGAAAAGGATGGGGAAAGGAAGCATAAGGGTTTCCTGATTTGCCGAAACTGTTACAAAGGAATGGAAAAAGGAGAAAACGAAACATGAACCAGAAAATTTATGAATATGAATCCGGGATTTTCAGCGCAGGGGACACCGGGGGCGCCTATGTGATTTTTCCCTATGACATCAGGGAAGAATTCGGACGGGGCAGGGTGAAGGTGCATGTCACATTTGACGGGGTGCCCTATGACGGCAGTGTGGTAAATATGGGGGTCAAAAATCAGGACGGGAGTATCTGCTACATCATAGGGCTGAGGAAGGATATCCGTTCCCGGATCGGAAAGCAGCCCGGGGACACCTGCCTTGTGACCGTCAGGGAACGGGAGTAATTTCCCGCACACTCCTGCATACCGGGAAGGCCAGAACCGCCAGGGGAAAGTCTGCACCGCCGGGGAAATCCCGCATCAGGGGAATAGGGACGATGCATATAGGGGGAATCCCCTGCCGGCGGTGTAGAGCAGCAGATTCCTGGAATCCTGGGCCGATTCCAGGAAGATACAGTGCCAGATACCCATGGAATCAGCCGTGGATACGGCTGTGTAGGGGGTATAACATTTTGCCGGGACAAGGATGTTTCCTGACAGAATATGAAATTCCAGGGGAGAAACGGCCAGTCTCTTTGAGATGAGAAACGGCAGTGGACGGCAGCCCTTTTTTTCCTGGAGCAGGATTTTTTCGCGGAGTACGTTCCAGGTTAGCCCGTCCGATACTTTCACAAAATAAGCAGTATTCATGCAAAGCCCTCCATTTGACTTATCGAAAGCCTGGGTATATAATCACTATGTGTAGTAATTGCCAAAAATGAAGGATTTTATGAAGTCATGTGTATATTCTGGAGATAAAGAGTACCACAGACTGGCAGACATGATGGGATGAGAAGACTATGCTCTTTCGGAGGTGCATTATGGGAAAGACAGAGAATGCCACATTATCTTTCCGGGTAAGTGCCGGTTTAAAAGATGTCATTGGGCGGGACCTGATCAGTGATAAATATATTGCGGTATTTGAGCTGGTAAAAAATGCCTATGATGCGGGTGCCAGCAAGGTGGAGCTATGTTTTCGTTTTCCGGAAAACGGAAAGGGAAAAATCATTATTTCCGATAACGGAAGCGGGATGACTTACCAGGATATCATTCAGAAGTGGCTGTTTGTGGCCTACTCGGATAAAAAGCCGCAGAATAGGACAAAGAGTTCCTACCGGGATAAGATCAGACGGGAGGCGGCAGGGGCAAAGGGAGTGGGACGTTTTTCCTGCGATAGGCTGGGGACATCCCTTCAGCTGCTGACGAAGACGGAAAGGGAAAATTCTGTACATGCGGTGACCATAAACTGGAGCCGTTTCGAGATGGACGACAAGAAGGAATTTATGGAGATTCCCGTGGGGTATTCCGTGACGGATGCGCTTCCCGGAGGTTTTTGCCAGGGGACAACGCTTGTGGTGGAAGACTTGCGGGAAGAGTGGGGCAGGGAGGACCTGCTGAAACTGAAACGTTCCCTGATGAAGCTCATCAGTCCTGATGCCGATAAGGGAGACCTGCCCTTTGAGATTGAGCTGCTGGTGCCCTCAGAGGAAGCGACAGACCGGAAACTGCTGGACGAGTATGAGAAAACACTGGCAGAAAAAGATTTTACCCGAAAAAGAATCAACCCTCATCGGGATGTTGTAAACGGAAAGATCAAAAATGATATTTTTGAAACATTAAATATCAAAACCACCAATATGGAAGTGTGGGTATCGGAGGACGGCAGCAGTATCACCAGCAGGCTTTCTGACCGGGGACAGTACATTTTTACCGTCACGGAAAAAAACAGGAAATATAGGCTGCTGAAGAATATACATATTTCCGTGTTTTATCTGAACCAGAGCGCAAAGGTAAACTTTACCCGCCAGATGGGAGGCGTCCAGCCTAAAAATTATGGCTCGGTTTTTCTCTATAAAAACGGGTTCCGGATTCATCCCTATGGGGAGCCGGGACAGGATTTTTTCGGGATTGACCAGAGGAAGGCGCAGGGCTGGAACCGTTTTATCGGAACCAGGGAGATCATAGGGCGCATTTCCATAAGGGGGGATAATGAACAGTTTGTGGAGACCTCCAGCCGGGCCCACGGTTTTATACGCACCCCGGGAGTGGACATGCTGGAAGAGTTATTCCACGAATATGTCCTGAAGGCACTGGAAAAATATGTAGTCCGTCTGATCAACTGGGGAGAGCCGTTAAAATCGGAGCACAACCGAATCATTTCCCCGGAGGAGATCGGCGGGGAGATTGTGGCCCAGTTTATCACAAATATCAATGTGGATGATATCCTGAGCGTGGAATGCAATCCGGAGATTCTGAGAACGGACAAGAGGGGGGAAAAAGAGGATGGAATTACCGTTTCCCTGCAGAAGCTGGAAATGGTAGCGGAAAAGACCCGGGATGATGCGCTGCTGGAACTGGCCAGGTCCGTGAAAAAGAGAACGGAAAGTATATTGCAGGATAATAAAAAACTGGAAGAGGCCAATGATGCCAGGGAAAAAGAACTGGCTCAGGCCCGGCAGGAAAGTGAAACGCGCAGAAGGCAGGTTTATTTTCTGTCAGGAGCCGCGAACCAGAATGTGACAAACCTGATTGGCGGATTCCACACCGTGTATACTCTGACGGATGCCATCAAGGGGAATATGGCGCTTCTGTGGGAGGAACTGGTAAAGGGGAAGGATGCGGACGAAAGAACCGTGCTGGAGGCGCTGGGAGAGATCCACCAGGCCAATGAGAAGGCCCGCAAACTGGCCGACCTGGCAATTCATGGCAATCAGGCATTAAAACAGGAAGGATCCAACAACATTTATGATTTTCTGCGCCAGTATATTGATGGCGGAATGGCACTGGGGGGAATTCAGTATGAACTGACGCCAAAGGACCAGGACTTCAGATGCAGATTTGACGCCTCTGCAATCGGTGTGATTCTGGATAATGTGTCCGGCAATTCCATAAAGGCAGGGGCGCAGATGCTGCGGATATCCCTGCGGCAGCTTGCCGGATATGTGGAAATCGCATTCACGGATGATGGCCTGGGGCTGGACAGTGATGTGGATCCGGAAATGCTGTTTGAGTGGGGATTATCCAGCAATGTGAGCAAAAAAGGCTTTGGGATCGGTTTGTATCATGTGAGACAACTGGTAGAAGAAATGAAAGGAAGCGTTGCCATCGATACCGCTTATCAGGATGGCTTCAGGCTGGTGGTGAAACTAAAGAGATGAATATAAAGTTTAAAATTTTGTGGTTTGAAGATGAGGCTGCCTGGTACCGTATGGAGGAGAAGAAGATAAAACGGATTTTGGAAGAACATTGCCTGGAGCCGGATATTTCCCGGAGAGACGGGGAGGACTTTGAGATAGGCGAGCTGGAAGGAAACGACTATGACCTGATCCTTATGGACTATAAGCTGGCGGGCTGCAAGGGGGACAGTATTGTATCGGCCATTCGGAAAAATGATATTCTGACGGATATTCTGTTTTATTCTTCGGAAGAAGAGAAAATGCTGGAGGCAATTGCCAAAAACATGCCGCCCATTGACGGTGTATACCTGACAAAGCGGGATTATGCCATTTTTACGGAAAAGGCAGAGAAGCTGATTGCGAAAATCGTGAGGCGCTCGGAGGACATTGTAAATCTGAGAGGATTTGTGCTGGATAATACCAGTGATTTTGAGCTGAGGATAAAGGAAATCCTGAATATCTGCTGGCAGAAATTTGATGAAGAGCAGAGGAACGTGCTGGCGGAGATGACAGGAGAGCTGCTGGAAAGGAAGGCGGCCAGGGCGAAAAAGCAGGCAGAAGAAGCCGGGAAAAGGGAGAATATGTTTACTTGTGTGAACAATGACGACCATATCCTGGGTATGGCAGACCGGCTGGAAGTGGTGCAGAAAGTGCTGCCCATTCTTTTTTCAGCGTATCAGATGCCGGAATCGGTGTGTCCTGCCGGATTCAAACAGTTTTACACTGACCGGATTAGTGTCTACCGGAACCGTCTGGGACATATCCGGTTCGGGCAGAAGGTCATCCGTATCAATGGCAGGGATGTGGAGATTAACCAGGAGCTCCACCGGCTTCTTCGAAAAAACATTGCGGAAATGAACAAGGTGATCGGCAGTATGGAAAAATATGTGGCAGAGAATATGTAAATCACAAAAATACAATTGGAAAATCATTTCCGAAGGACAAAAACCGGCAGTATGCCCCGCATGGGACGCTGCCGGTTTTTATGCGCAGGGGCGCGTAAGGAAATTAGCAGCGAAAGCGGCGTACGCCCCGGTCGGCGAGTAGTGGAGAGGGACGTTCCCCTGCTCGATTGCATGGGGAGACCCTGATGCCATCTGTAAAATTTCCATGAAAACGCAAAGTTTTGTATATACTTTTTTGGATAGGCAGGACTTATAATGAATGCAATCGCATCGGCCAGGAGGACGGCAGGGTTTGCGAATCACCGGAAAAAGCAGAAGGGAGCGTAACATCATATGAAAGCAGCGCTTGTGTATACCAGCACCACGCCGGAACTGACGGAAACCGTGGAGCGGGAAGTGAAGAAGAATATCGGGGAGGAAGCGGAGCTGGTGAGCCTGCAGAATCCGGGGATTTTAGCCCGGGTGCGGGAAGCCGGGTATGTGACGCCCCTGGCGGCGGCAGAGCTGATATCCATGTACATGGAAGCGGTCCGCCAGGGCGCGGATGCCATACTGAACATCTGCTCTTCCGTGGGGGAAGTGGCCGACTGTATGCAGAATGTGGCGGCCTACATAGGTGTGCCGGTGGTGCGGATTGACTGGGAAATGTGCCGGGAGGCAGTGCGCAGGGGAAAACGGATTGCAGTGCTGGCCACCCTTCCAACCACTCTTGTGCCCACCAGGAATACCGTGCTGCGGGCAGCCAGGGAACTGGGGCGCCATGTGGAACTGGTGGATGGACTCATAGACGGCGCTTTCGGGCTGAACCAGGAACAATTCAGGAGACTGCTTCTGGAAAAGGCGTACCAGGTCAGGGAGCAGGCGGATGTGATTCTGCTGGCCCAGGGCTCCATGGCCTATGTGGAGGAGGACATCCACAGGGAACTGGGGATTCTGACGCTGTCCAGCCCGCGTTTCGGGGCGGCGGAACTGAAAAAGGCCCTGGAGGGAAAAGGCCTGCTGTGAGATATAGGGTGAGATACAGGAAATGAAAAGAGAAGGAGACGGTTATGCTGACAGATACCACAAAATCAAAGAATGCAATGCTTTGGAGTCTTCCTTATCAGGATGCGGAGTGGACGGGGGGCTTCTATCAGGAGCGGTTTGACACCTGCGCGGGCTCCACGGTGCCGCATCTGCAGAAAATGTTTGAAAGCAAAAGCATCAGTCATGTGCTGGAGAATTTTAAGATTGCCACAGGGGATGCGGAAGGGGAATTTGACGGAACCGTTTTCGGGGATGGGGATTTTTATAAGTGGATGGAAGCCGCTGTTTACACGGCTGTGCGCACGGAAAACCAGGCGCTTCTGAACCGTCTTGAGGAATATGTGGAGCTGATAGGAAGGGCCCAGCAGGAGGACGGCTATCTCTCCACAAAACAGATTATCGGAGAACGCAGCGGAAAGGCTTTCCGGCTGGGGGATATCAATGATTTTGAGGTATATAATTTCGGCCATCTGTTTACATCGGCCTGTGTGTACTACCGGCTCACCGGCAGGGACAGCTTTCTGAAGGTGGCGGAGGGAGCGGCAGGCTATCTGGAGAAACTGTATGGGGAGGCCGAACCCAGGGGGGAGGTGCAGACGGCAGTCTGTCCATCCCACTACATGGGCCTTGCGGAGCTGTACCGGACCACCGGGAAACAAAAGTATCTGGAACTGCTGAAAAAAGCCATAGCCCTGCGGGATTCCGTAAAGGAGGGGCTGGATGACAACCAGGACAGTATTCCCCTGCGGAAGCATGAGAAAATCATGGGCCACGCGGTGCGGGCCAATTATCTGTATGCGGGTGTGGCTGACCTTTGTCTGGAGGAGGCTGACGGGGAGCTACAGCAGGTGCTGCATAAGGTCTGGAAGAACCTTGTGACCCGGAAAATGTATGTGACGGGAGGCTGCGGCGCCCTGTATAACGGTGCCTCTCCTTACGGTTATTTCTTTCAACACCAGCTGGTGCACCAGGCGTACGGCTACGAGTACCAGCTGCCCAATGTGACGGCGTACAATGAAACCTGCGCCTCCGTGGGCGGCGTGTACTGGGCATGGCGTATGCTGTGCCTGGAGAAAAAAGCGGAATATGCGGACGTGCTGGAGCGAATGGTGCTGAATGTGAACCTGGCCGGAGTCAGCATGGATGGGAAGAAGTTTTTTTATGAAAATATGCTCAGACGTGCCAGAAATCTGTCCTATGAACTGATCTGGGGTCAGGAGAGGGCGGAATATATTCTCAGCTACTGCTGTCCGCCCAACCTGGCCAGGCTGATGGCCCAGCTGAGCGAATATATCTATGGTGTGGATGAAAGCGGGATCTATACCGTGCTCTATGGGGAGAGCAGGGCGAAAGTGACCCTGCCTGCGGGGGATAGGGGGAAACTGTCCTTTACGGTGGTTCAGGAGACGGAATATCCTTATGACGGAAAAATTCGCTTTGCCTTTGAGGATGTGCGGAGGGAAGGAAAAAGTGCAGGACAATCCGACGGCAAAGAGACGGCGACCGGGTTTACTTTGTATCTGCGCATTCCCGCCTGGGTCAGAAAGGGGAGCGTGCAGGTGAGAGACCGGGGAACCGGGGAGATCTGCCACCGGGCAGAACTGACCGGGAAATGTGCCGGAACCTACCTGGGACTGCCCATGGATAATCCGGCGGAGACGGAGGTGCTGGCAGATCTTGGCATGGAGGCGAGACTGACTTGTGCCCATGCCATGGTGGAGGAGGCCGTGAACCAGGTTGCGGTGGAGAGAGGCCCCCTGGTTTATTGTCTGGAAAGTGCGGACGCGGATGTGGAAACGCTGGATGACCTGCTGATTCCCTCTGACATTTGCCTGGAGCCGGAAACCTTCGAGATAGAGGGAAGACAGGTTCTTTCCCTGGTGGGTACCTTCTGGAAACGCAGAACCGGGGAAGGGGAAGAAGGGGGCTATGACCGGGAGGCCCTTTACCAGGATTATGTGGACCGGGGCTGGGAGAGGGCGCCTGTGCGGCTGATTCCGTATTTTGCATGGGCCAACAGGGGAATGGGGGAAATGCGTGTGTGGATTTCCCTGAAAGTATGACCGGGTCTGGCCAGGCCCGCCCTATAATGTGTGCCGCATAGCCCAAAGCATGATACATACAGAAAGGAACCGGTTGGGGCGATGCGCCCGGAATGGGAGGAGGATATGGAACAATGTATGAGACGGCCGCTGTCTGTGCTGGAGAGCTATCCTGTGGCCGACCAGGAAGAAATACACAGACTGTATCTGGAGGAGAGGAAGGATTTTGACCGGAAGATAGTTGTGCTGGACGATGATCCCACTGGGGTACAGACCGTCCATGGCGTGTACGTATATACGGACTGGAGCCCGGAGAATCTGCTGGAGGGAATGGAGGAGGAAAATCAAATGTTTTTTCTTCTCACCAATTCCAGAAGCTTTTCCCCCGAAAAGACGGAAGAGGTACACCGGGCGCTGGCACGCAGGACAGTGGAAGCCGCCAGACAGACGGGGAAGGAGCTGCTGCTGGTGGCCAGGGGGGATTCCACCCTGCGGGGGCATTATCTGCTGGAACCCCGGGTGCTGCGGGAGACCCTGGAAGAAGAGACGGGCCGGAAAGTCCACGGCCTGGTAATCTGTCCTTTCTTCTGTGAGGGAGGCCGCTATACCATGGAGGGCGTCCACTATGTGAGGGAGGGAGAGTATCTGGTTCCCGCCGGACAGACGGAATTTGCCGCGGACAGTACATTCGGTTACCAATCTTCCCATTTAGGGGAATATGTGGAAGAAAAGAGCGGGGGATTTTACAGGAAGGAAAGCTGTATCCACATTACGATGCCTTACCTCCGGGGAAAAAAATACGAAGAGATTACCAGTATGCTGATGGCGGCTGAGGATTTCTGTCCCATATGCGTGGATGCCATAGCGGAAAGCGATGTGGAGGCCTTCGCCATATGTCTGCTGAGAGCCATAAAGGCGGGAAAAGAGTTTGTGATCCGCTCCGCTGCGGCCATGCCCAGGGTATTGGGAAATGTGGGCAGCAGGCCTTTGCTCACCAGGCAGGAACTGCTGGGGGGAGCCGGGGAGGATGCCTGCCAGGGAGAAAACGCGCAGATGTACGGCGGACTGGTGCTGGCAGGTTCCCATGTGAAGAAGACAACCGCCCAGCTGGAATCCCTGAAAAAAAGCCGGGTGCCTGCGGAATTTGTGGAGTTCCGGGTAAATGCCTGCTTTGAGCCGGGCGGCCTGGAAAAGGAGACGGAACTTGTGATTGAAAGGGCCGAGGAGATTATGGGGCAGGGCCGGACTGCTGTGGTCTATACCAGCAGAAGACTTCTGGCGCCGGAGGGAATGACGGGAGAGGAACTTTTAAATCTGTCGGTAAAAATTTCTGATGCGGTGACAGGAGTGGCAGCCGGTCTGCACAGACAGCCCCGCTTCCTGATTGCAAAGGGGGGAATCACCTCCAGTGATGTGGGAACCAGGGGACTGGGCGTCAGAAAAGCGATGGTGGCAGGCCAGGCCGCCCCCGGCATTCCCGTGTGGAAGACGGGACCGGAGAGCAGATTTCCCGGGCTGTCCTACATAATTTTTCCGGGAAACGTGGGAGAGGAAGACAGCCTGAGAAAAATGGTGGAAATGCTGGCATGAGTGCAATTCCCCGGCCCGGGAATTCAGGGAACGAAAAAAGGGCAAATGTTCCGGTGAGGCCTGGAGATGGCTGTGAGGAAATACGGGGAACGAAAAAAGGGCAAATGTTCCGGTGAGGCCTGGAGATGGCTGTGAGGAAATACGGGGAACGAAAAAAGGGCAAATGCCCCGTTGAGGCCTGGAGATGGCTGTGAGGAAATGCGGAAAACGAAAAAAGGGCAAATGCCCCGTTGAGGCCTGGAAAAATGGCTGCCGGGGAATTTGCGGAGAAGGAAAAGGGAACGGTTATGAGAAAGGTTATTATATCTCTGGCCCCGGTGGAGGCGGGAAAAGCAATTGATCAGTCGGCCCTGGTGGAGGATGTGGTGAAGTCGGCCCGGGCAGGCGCGGCCATGTGCCATCTGCACTGCCGCCGTAAAGACGGCTCCCTGACGGACGACACCGCGGAACTGGAAGATACATTTGAGCGGATTGCGCAGGAGACAGACCTGATCATTCAGGCTTCCACCGGAGGCGTGTCTGAGATGAGCATAGAGCAGCGGTGCCGGCCCCTGATGTGCCGGAGGGTGGAGAGCGCCTCCCTGAACGGCGGCAGTACGAACCTGGGAGAAGCCGTGTACATCAACAGCCTTGAAGATATCCGCTACTGTGCGGGGGCGGTGTATGACAGAGGAATTATCCCGGAGATCGAGGTATTTGACATTGGCATGATTTACAATATCCGTATGACCAGAGAGCAGGTGCCTTACAGGGAGCCGATGCTGTATAATCTGGTGTTCGGCCACAAAGGAGGAATGCAGCCGGATATGGAGTGCCTTACGGCATTTTGCGCCGCCGTGCCCCGGGACGCGCTGTGGGGAGTCACGCATTATGGGCGGGACAACTGGGATTTTCTGGCGGCAGCCATTGCCATGGGGGCTTCGGTGGTGCGCATCGGATTTGAGGACAGCCGTCATCTGGCGCCGGGAAAGCAGGCCGAATATAATTATCAGGAAGTGGAAAAACTGGCGGCGCTGATCGGGGCCATGGACCTGGAGGTGGCCACGCCCGCCCAGGCAAGGCAGATCATGCACATTTTGCCGGGGAAAAGACAGTGAAAGGAGAAATGCCATGCATGGAATTACACTGACATCGGCGCCTGCGGACTGGGAAATTTTCCAGCAGGAGAAGGGCAGCGCCGTGATTCACCTGGAGGGAAGCTATCAGGTACACCCCGCCGCCATTCAGGCAGGAGTGAAGTCGGCCGTGCCTGTGGTGCGCGTGGTGGAAGAGGAGGACAATAGAATCCTGATTCCCTGGACTCCCGCTTCCGGGGTGACAGAGGGAGAAGGTTTTTCGGGAACCTTTGAGACGGATATCAGGGTGCCCGCAGGGGGCCTGTACCGGATAGACACCAGCCTGGAAACCCAAAGCACAGTGCCGGGACTTACCTGGCTCTACAGGGGAGACTGTGTGCTTCATGTGGGAGTGGGGAATGTGTTTGTAATTGCGGGACAGTCTAATTCCGCAGGCTACAGCCGGGATTTCTGCCCGGATCCCCCCAGCCTGGACGTTCATTTGTACCGGAACAGGGGCAGATGGGATCTGGCCGCGCATCCCATGAATGAGAGTACCTTTGCGGGCTCCCCGGCCAATGAGGAGATGGGGATTCCGGGGCCTTCCCCCTATCTTTCCTTCGGAAAATGTTATGGGAAACTGACCGGGATGCCCGTGGGACTGGTACAGACAGCGCTGGGAGGTTCTCCCATGAGCCGCTGGAAACCCGGAGAAGGGGATTTGTACCGGAATATGACCAGACGCTTTCGCCAGACCGGGGGAAAGTATGCGGGGATCCTCTGGTACCAGGGCTGTTCAGACACGGAGCCGGGGGCTGCGGAGCAGTACTATGCCAATTTTAAGGAATATGTGGAGGCGGTGCGGAAAGAACTGGGGTATGATATTCCGGTATTTACCATGCAGCTGAACCGTCAGATAAACGGAATTCACGATGCATGCTGGGGGAAGGTGCGGGAGGCCCAGAGGCGGGCGGCGGAGGAGATTCCGCATGTCCATGTGATCTCCACCACAAATCTGAACCTTTCCGACGGGATACATAACAGTGCCCAGGCCAATGTGGTGCTGGGAGAGAAGCTGGCAAACCAGTGTTTCGGAGTACTGGGCGGAGGGGCGGAATTTGAGGCCCCGGCCCTGGCGTCCGGGGAGCTTGTGACAGAGACGGAGCGGGAGCGTCTGGGACTGGCCCGGGAGGGCAGCTGGCTGAAGCTGACTTTTGCCCATGTGAAAAATTGCTTTCTGCTGTATTCCGACCTGGGAAAAGACAGCGGGTATACCCTGGAAGATGGGCGGGGAGAAGTGGAAATCCTGAAAGTCCGGGCCAACAGGGAAGATAAGAACAAAGTGTATTTGCACATGGCCAGAAAACCGGAGGGAGAGGCCTTGTTTTCTTTCGCCTGGCAGGCAGATCCCGTGAGACTGCCCATGGTGGATGAGGTGACATATCTGCCGCCCCTGTCCTTTTACCGGCTCCCCCTGGGACAAAGGGGAAGCAACCTTGACGCCGGGGAAGGGGAAAGAGGGCAGAATTTCTGAATCTGGAAAGGAGAAAACGGATATTTATGAGTGAGATTGACTGGAGTAAGGTGCACAAAGAAGTTCCCACATGGTTCCGGGATGCCAAATTCGGGCTGTTTTTCCACTGGGGGCCTTACAGTGTGCCCGCATATCAGAATGAGTGGTATTCCCGTAATATGTACTGCAGGGGACTGGAACAGAATAAACATCATGAGGAGACCTATGGAAGCCTGCATGACTTTGGCTACAAAGATTTCTATCCCGGCATGACCGGGGAGGGGTTTGACCCGGCAGAGTGGGCGAGACTGGCAAAACGGGCCGGGGCCCGGTACGCGGGCCCGGTCAGCGAACACTGCGACAATTTTTCCCTCTGGGACAGCAAAGTGAATCCTGTAAACAGCGTGAACTACGGACCGCACAGGGATGTTGTGGGCGAATGCCTGGAGGCATTCCGGAAAGAAGGCATCCGCACCCTGGCAACCTTTCATCATCAGTGGCTCTGGGGATGGTTCATGTCCACGGATAACGAGGCCGATGTGTACGACCCGGCCAATGAAGTATACTATGGACCGGCCCTGCCGCTGGAGACCAATAGGTATATTCCGCACCGCTGGCCGGATGATGCCTTTTGCCAGAACTGGCTGGACAAGGTCCGGGAAGTGATTGACCAGTATGCGCCGGATGCCATATATTTTGACAGCCGTGCCTGCGTTATTGCCGAAAAATACCGATATGACATGGCAGAATATTATTATCACACCAAAGGGATGACGGAAGGCGTTATCACCTATAAGCAGGAAGACTTCCCCGGCGGGATGGGCGTGTATGACCTGGAATGCGGCCGGTTTGCCTCGCCCAGGGATTTTTGCTGGCAGTCAGACGACAGGCTGGAGGATCAGGTCACCTGGTGCATGGTGCAAAATCCCAGGTATAAGTCTGCGGAGAGAATCATTCACCAGCTCTGTGACATTGTGGCAAAGAACGGAAATCTGCTGCTGAATGTGGGTCCTTATGCGGATGGCTCTTTTCATCCGGATGCAGTCAGGACACTGGAGGAGATCGGGGACTGGCTTGCCCTGAACGGAGAGGCTATCTATGAGAGCAGACCTTTTGCGGTGGCTGCGGAAGGCCCCACCACGGTGGAGGATGCCGACTACGACGTGGACAAGATAGAAGAACAGCTTGAGAAGGGGGCGGCGGTGGATGTGAGTAGCGGCATTCTGACGGCGCGTGACTTCCGGTTTACCACCAGGGAAGGGTTCCTTTATGTCATCACGTTCGGCTGGCCCGGGGAGGGTATATTCCACATCCGCACTTTGCGGGAAGGAGCCACCTGCCTGGAAAAGATCCGCAGCGTATCCATGATAGGAAGCAGTGAGCCGCTTTCCTATACCAGGGACCAGGAGGGCCTCCATGTGAAAACACCTGCGGACAGGCCTTGTAACCATGCCTGCGTGCTGAAGATTGCATGAGCTTTCTGCAGACCTGAAAAAGCGTAAACGTCCGGCCCGGGGTTATTGCCGGAATATTTGATTCTGACGGTCAATATATTCCTCCAGTCCCCGGGCCCTCATATTTTCCAATGCATGATCCCACCGGGCCAGGGCGTCCCCTCCTCCGATAATGCACTGGATGAAGGCATCCATGGCCCGGGAGGTGCTGAACTGGTCGGTGGCCTCCTTGGGAGACAGCAGAAAATCGTAGGGCCTGGTGACCTGGGTGGTGTTGTCCCGGCACCATATGGCTGATTTTTGGGCCAGAAAGGTATTATAGTTTCCATATCTGAGATCGTTCATTGTATTAACTTCGAAATCGCTCCAGCCGCCTCCCCAGGTGGCAATGCCGGAAAAAAGGGAAATGGAAGGATATTTTCCGGCCAGGACCATGGTGAGGTTTTCGTCTTCCACATCCAGAAGGCACTGATATTGTCCATCCTCAAAGGTATAGTCTGTTCCCTCCAGGCCGAAATGACACAGGCGCTGTCCTTCTTCGGAGAGAAGAAATTCCAGGAGAGCCAGAATCCTCTCCGCCTTTTTGTCGTCCACGGAGGAGGAGAGATAAGACTCCGACCAGAATATATTGCTGGAATTACTGTATCTTACACCGTCCGGCGCCGGAAAGATGGGCAGCACATCCACACATTCCTCGAAGGGAAGATCATTTAATGCATCCCATTTATCTTTCAGCTCTGCCAGGGAAGGCGGGGAAGATTTATATTCCAGGGCCCCCAGTCTGCCGGAGGCAAAATCTTCCAGTACATTGATGGGAGATTTGCTGTAAAACTGCGGGTCCAGACTGCCGGTGTCGTAAAGCATGGAGTAAGCCAAAACCACGTCCCGGAAGGCGTCGGTGGTCCAGGAGGGCACAAAGCGGCCGTTTTCCTCCACCCAGGAGTATACATTGCACTCCGGGGCAATTCCCAGAATCACCCATTTGCCAAGGGCCGCCAGGGAATTTACGTTGTAGCCCAGGGTGTCGTCCAGGCCGTTTCCGTCGGGATCGCTGTTGGCAAAGGCGGCTGTCATTTCGGCGAATTCTTCCAGGCTTTCGGGATCATCGAAGCCAAGCGCATTCATCCAGTCCCGGCGTACGAGCATGGCGGCGTCAGTGGCGCCCAGGAGCGGATCCAGAAAAGAGATTCTGGGTATGGCATAGTATTTTCCGTCGGTATACCGGGTGAAAGGGGTAGATTCCAGAACCTGGCAGAGGACGGGAAAGGAAGATATGTCTTCCGGAAGCGCCCGGATGGAGCCGGTTTCGATCATATTCGTAAAAGTGGCAGAATCATTATTGTCCGTGGAGGACAGGGTCAGGGTGGCAAATATGTCCGGCAGGCTGTGGGTGGCGCTTAAAATCTGGTAGCGCTCTTTGTAATTGGACCAGGTGACGGAGACCGGATGGAGCGTGATATTGAAAAGCTCCTCAATATACTGGGTCATGCCGTCCGGCTGAATGGCCTTTGCCATATCTTCGATGTTCCAGTATCCCACACTGATGTCCAGATGCTCTTCAAAGGACAGATTCTGCAGGGACCCGGGGAGACGGCGGTCCGGCTCCTGATTTGCGTCACGGGAGGCGCATCCTGACGTGCCCAGAGTGGAAAGCAGGAGGACGACGCATAGCAGCACAATGAGTTTTTGGGTCGGCAAATGTTTTCTGATGAATTTTTGTATCATGGGACAACTCTCCGTTCTGTAAAATAGTAGCAGCCGGTCCATGCCGGACAGCCTGTCAGGGGGGGCATTTGGAAGAGGGGGAAACATCACCGGGAGGTTCATCCGCTTCCAGGGCAGATTTCCGGAAAGCGGTGGGAGTGCATCCCATGGCCTTCTTAAATACTTTTGCAAAGTAAAAATAGTCACTGTATCCTGCCTGGGCGGCGATGGCGAACACTGTCTGGGAGGTGTGCGTCAAAAGCCATGTGGCGTAATCCATGCGCAGGGAGGTGAGATAGCTGATAAAAGTAGTCCCCATCTCCTGACGGAAAATCTGGCTGGCATAATTGGCATTGATGGAACAATGCTCAGCCAGGTTCTGTATGGAGATATCTTCCTGGTAGTGTGTCTCCGCGTAGTCGATCATCATCTGGACGGATTTGTGGGTGGAAGTGAGGTGCCTGGGCCGGAATTGCTTTGCAGTCTCTTCCGGGTCCTGCTCCGCAGCCCCTGTTCCGCCGTCTTCCCGGCGCTGCCTCAGCAGCAGATAAGCCTTCTGCATGGAATCCATAAGCTCGCTGGGCGAAAAGGGCTTGAGGCAGTAGCCTATGGCATTGTGGAACATGGCCTTCTGGGCATAGGCAAATTCGGCATGGCCGCTGATCATGATAAACAATGTCTTTAATCCTTCGGAATGGGTGGTCTGCAGGATATCCAGGCCTCCCATGCCGGGCAGGCGCACGTCCACAAAGGCCAGATCCGGCTGATGTGTCCGGATGTATTCCAGTCCGGAGAGTCCATCGTACAATTCTGCCACGATTTCAAAATATTCCTGATTCCGTATGGTGGCAATCAGACTTTTTACCACCCATTTTTCATCGTCAATTACAATTGCCTGGTACATAGTTTCCTTTCTTTGATGCTTCGTTCCCTGATGTGTCAGAGGGTTTCGGGACGGAAGTCTCCTGGTTGCGGGTCCGGTAGGGAACCCGCAGCTGTATGTTGGTTCCCACACCTTCTTCAGAGTCGATAATCAGGGTATAGTTTTCCCCGTAATATAATACCATGCGGCTGTTTACATTCAGGATGCCCACGCTGTCGTGGCTTTCTGTGTCCTCCGTGCCGGTGAGGCTGCCGGCGGCATCCATGCTGCCCCGTTTCAGGGGAAGGGACACTGCCCTGCGCAGTTCTTCCAGCTTTTCGGCAGGCATCCCCACTCCGGTGTCAAAAATCCAGATGGCCAGATAGCCGTGTTCCGGATTACGGCCGGCCCCGATCAGCAGTCTGCCGGGATGCAGGCTTTTTTCCAGTCCGTGCACAATGGCATTTTCCACAAGGGGCTGGATCACCATCTTGGGAATCAGGCACACATGGGAATCTTCGGAAAATTCATACTCCACGGCGAAGCGGTTGTCAAAACGTTCTTTCTGGATCATCAGGTAAGAACGGACAATCTCCATTTCTTCTGCCAGCGTCACCATTTCGCTGCCCTTGATGCTGTAACGGAAAATCTGGGACAGGGCCCCGGTGACGGAGATGACTTTGTCGTTCATGCCTTCGGCGGCCATGCCGCAGATCATGGTCAGGGTATTGTACAGGAAATGGGGATTGATCTGGCTGCGCAGAAAGGCAATTTCGGTTTTGCGGTTTATGACTTCCAGTTCATACATCCTGGTATAGGTGTCAAATATGGTATGGTTCAGCTGGTTGGTGCGCAGCAGCATTTCATTGAAGGCATTGGAAATATCATTGATTTCACTGGAACCCAGAAGTCCCTGGCTGAAAGGGATGCCTTCTTTAAAAAAGCGCCGGTCCCCTGCGGAGATGGTTTTCATATAATCGGTCAGCTGTTTCAGGGACCGGATCAGGGGACGGTATAGGGCAAAGAGGAGAAACAGCATTAACAGGAGCAGGCCGCTTATGGAAAGAAGAAGCCGCAGGGAGATATGCACCACCGGTCCGGTGATGTTGCTCTTATCTATCAGGACATAAAGGGTATGGTCAATACAGGAGATGGAATAACTTCTCACGGCATAAGTAGTGGGGGAGGTCCCGTCCTTTACCGTGAAAATCTGATCCCGGGCAGCATTCTGCCCCGCACCGGAGACAAAATCATACAGGCGCGTGTTTCCATAGATAAGCTGTCCGTCACTGTCTGTCAGAAGAATTTCCGGGTGATACCGGCTGCTGTCATCGCTGAGGGTATTGCTGAGAAGGCTGCCGGTATCCACAGCCAGAAACAGTAATCCCAGATATTTGTTTTCCCATGAACCAAGGGAGTACACCGGCATGGCGAGAATGTGGCAGAGGGTGCTGTCGATGACTGCCGTGCCTGCGGAGCGGTAGGAAAAGCGGGAATCCGAAAGCATGCTGACAAAGACCGCATAATTTTCCGATGGGCTTCTCAGGGAAGCAAAGTTGCCGTTTGCACCGAAGACGGCAATGTCAATGATAAAGGAATTCAGCAGGGTGGCATTGCTCAGCTGGCTCTCCAGCTGCTTGTAATTCTCGTAGTTTTCGGAAGAGGCGGCGTCTGTCAGATAGTTCTGGACAGGACGGCTGTAAGCGGTATTGTAACAGATGTTTTCATAACTTTCGTAGGCCTGGCTTGTGTTTTTGGCCATTTGGGTGGAATAGGATTCCAGGCTGTTATGAAAGAAGGAGGTCTGTAGTCCTGCATAGGCGTAAGTGGTGAAGGCGGTAATTCCAACCATACAGAGGGTAAAGAGGATTAATACGATGGCAAACTGCCTGGTAAGAGGCAGCAGTAAGGTTTTCTTTTTGGTTTTCATATGCATGGGCGGCATCCTTTGCAGGTGTTTTTCGTCTTGTGGAAAGCAGGTTTGATCCGGTAAGCCCTTCCGGGAATGCTTTTATTTTACAATAATTATCTTCTGCCTGCCATGTAAAAATCTTGGAAAAATATAAGAAATTCACATATTGCATTGGAAAACCACAGGGGACATGTGAAATGTACATAAAAATTTCGTGATTAATCCATTCAAACAGAGCATTATTGACAATATAATAAATGTAACGTTTCAGCAGGGACGAGGATTGATGAAAAAGGAGAGAAAATATGGCGAAAAAAGTAAAGGCCGGCGGGGGGCCTGCAGGGAGTCAGAAAAGTTTCCGGAAACTGCTGTACCAGCAGAAAACGTTATGCCTCATGGCACTGGTACCGGTAGTGATGGTCATTATTTTCAAATATCTTCCCATGTACGGTATTCTGATTGCGTTTAAAAATTATAAGGCATCCAAGGGTGTATGGGGCAGCGACTGGCTGGATCCGCTGCTGAAAAATTTTTATACCTTTTTTAAGAATGTGAATTGTAAGCAGATCATCTGGAACACCTTCAGGGTGGGGGCGCTGTCACTGCTGTTTACCTTTCCGGCACCCATTATCTTCGCGGTCCTTCTGAATGAACTGAAGGGAAACCTATACAAGAGGGCAGTACAGACCATATCCTACATTCCACATTTTATATCCGTGGTGGTGGTTTGTTCCATGTTAAACGGCTTTGGCTCCATGGCGGGTCTGTTCAACAATGTGAGGGAATTTCTGGGGATGGCCAGGGTGGACATGAATAACGGCAGCAAATACTTTTTGCTGATGTACATAGGTTCGGCTGTGTGGCAGGGCGTAGGCTGGGGCTCCATTCTGTATCTGTCGGCGCTCTCCAATCTGGACACTTCCCTTTATGACGTGGCCAATATTGACGGGGCCAACAGATGGCAGAAGATCAAAAATATTGTGTGGCCCACCATACTGCCCACCACCACGGTGCTGCTGATCATGAATGTGGGCAATGTGCTGAACAGCGATTACACCAAGGTTCTGCTGATGCAGAACGCTACCAACAAAAGCGAGCTGGAAGTAATCGGTACCTTTGTATACCAGAAGGGTATTGTGGAAGGGAAATTCTCCTACTCCACCGCGGTGAACCTGTTTGTATCCATAATCTGCTTTGCGCTGGTGTTTGGGGCCAATATGACCACCCGGAAAATAAACCCGGAGAACAGTCTTTGGTAGTTGTACAAAAAACAGTGCAGAAATGGAGGAAAAAATGATATCTGCGAAAAAAAGCCGAAACAAAAATAAAATTCATATAGGAAGCAGGGCATTCGATGTGTTTCTGGTGATTTTCATGCTGCTTTTGTCCATTGTCTTCCTGTATCCTTTTTTGAATGTGCTGGCCACTTCGCTGTCCAGCAATAAAATGATTACCATGGGGCAGGTGACATTTTATCCCAGGGAAATGATGTTTGAGGGATACAGAATGCTGCTGAAGGACGAGAATATTTTCGGGGCCTACTGGAATACCATTGTGATCGCGGTGGGCACGGCGGTGTTCAGCCTGACGCTCACATCACTGCTGGCGTATACCATGATGATACGTGAGTTTGTATTTCGCAAGCCCCTGGCCATATTCCTGCTGGTCACCATGTTTTTCAGCGGCGGTACGGTTCCCACCTACCTGCTGATCCAGAACCTGGGACTGTATGACAGCTGGTGGGCCCTGATTCTTCCCAATGCGGTGTCTGCCTACAATGTGTTTGTGTACCGGTCTTTCTACCAGGGCATTTCAACGGAGCTGAGGGAAGCGGCCAGAATTGACGGGGCAGGGGAGCTTACCATCCTGACCAGAATCTATGTGCCTCTGGCCAAGGCGCTGTATGCCACTTTCGGCCTTATGGCGGTGGTGGGTGTCTGGAACAGCTACTACGAGGCGCTGCTTTATATCAAGGAGCCGGGCAGACAGCCCATCCAGATGCTGCTGCGGAAAATTGTCTTCACCCAGAATACGGCAAACATGACAAACGCCCAGGTGATGATCAGTAACGGCGATTTAAATCCGCTGAATGTGCAGTATGCATGTATTATAGCCACCATCGGCCCGATTCTGCTGGTGTATCCCTTCATACAGAAATATTTTGCCCAGGGTATGCAGGTGGGGGCCGTGAAGGGCTGAGGAGAAGCAGTAGCAGGTTTTGGAAAGTAATGCGGTTATATGAGGTGCCGTCCGGAGGGGGAAAGGGAATCCGGGGCCTCTGAATATAATAAACAACGGAATGAATGGAGGAAAGGATTATGAAGAGAAAAAGCGCAACGAAGCTGACCGCGCTGATGCTGACCGGCGTCATGACGGCAGGCTTACTGGCAGGCTGCGGCAACAAGGATGGCAACAGTACGCCGGCGGACGGAGACGCACAGCAGGGCGGACAGGAACAGAATGACGCCGGAAGCGGCAGCCAGGAGGATAATGCCGGAAGCAGCGGGGAAAACACGCCCACGGGGGATAAGAATGACGTGAATGCCACTGCGGCCAGCAATGGGATTTCGCTGCCGGAACTTCCCGACGGCACGCTGAAGCTGGAAGTGAGCATCACGGATTATCAGCAGTCTTCGGAAGGAACCCTGATTCAGGAAGAGTGGCAGAAGAGAATGGAAGCCTATCTGGGCTGTAAGCTGGATATCAGCTGGACCAGGACAGCGGACCGGGATTATTCCGATAATGAACTGGTGGTACTGGGCTCCGGGTCTGTGGCTGATGTGGCAACCGTCACAAAGGGGGCGGCGGTGAATGAGTACGGCGAGGACGGCACATTGCTGAATCTGTCCGACTATATGGATTATATGGTATATTATCCCGAGTACATGGCAATGACCAATGGCGGGGAGGATTTTGCCAAAAATGAGGATGGCTCCATGTATTATTTCATGGACGGCTTCTACAATCCGCTGGATATCCAGGGCGCCCAGTCTTTCACGGCTTTTGCATACCGGTTTGACCTGCTGCGCCAGAAGAACTGGACGCCTCCGGTGACCATGGACGAGTTTACCACCCTGTGCGAGAATATCCAGGCAGGCATTGACGACGGTTCCCTGGACCTGGATTATGTCATTATCAACAATACCAAGGATTACGCGCTTTACCGCGGATTTGTGGGAATCTTCCACACATGGGACTGCCTGTACTACAATGGCAGCGAATGGGTGTTCGGCCCCCTGGAGGACAATTTCCGGGAGATGCTCAGGTACTTAAACGGCTTATATGAGGCCGGATACATTGATCCCGAATTTGCAACCGCAGACTTTAACCAGGGCCAGACAAAAGCCGTTACAGGTGTGGGAGCCATCTGTCCCACTTTGTGGGCAGGCAGCGTGGCAAGCTGGAACAATGCAAAGGAAGACGAGAATATGGAATGGGGCCTTGCGTTCCTTCCCAAAAACGATACTTACGGCACACCCTGGAAATGGGGTTCCAGACAGGCGGCAAAATCCCTGGGCGCCAATATGGGTATCTGCATCAGCGGGGCCACAGAGCACCCGGAGTATGTGGTGGCCATGATCGATTATCAGTATTCCGATCAGATTGTGGAACTGATGAACTGGGGGTTGGAAGGCCAGACTTACACGGTGGAAGGTGACCGGAAGGTTTACATTGATGACATTATGACAGCCGAAAAACCTGCGGTGAAATCTGCCGAGTATGGCCTGATGGCATCCAGCGTCTGCCGGAGCGGAATTCCGTTCATTCCCCTTGACTTCAATGCCATGCTGGAGCTGGCATCCCTGCCTGAGCCCTGGTGGAGTGAGGCCCAGGGATATTATGAAGGAAAATACTGGGTAGAATCCAGTGTCAACGGCGGTCCCGATTCCGTGGCCCCCTATGACAGACCGCCCGTGGCATATTTGTCCGCGGAAGAGCAGTCTTCCAAGGCGCAGCTGGGCTACAGCGGAACCTGCGAGACCCGTGTGAAAGAACTGGCATACAATTTCATCGTGGGTGAGATGGACATTGATGATGATGCGGCATGGGAAAGCTATGTTCAGGATGTGAAGAGCCAGACAGACGAGGATTTTGACGGTATTCTGGAAATGCTCAACGCCAAGACCGTGAAATAAAGAATTCGACGCAGTCATTTTGGCGGCAAAAGAACATATGGCATAAAAGGAACAAAAACGGGCGGCCGTC
>CAJTLR010000001.1:127003-148065 GCA_910577185.1 uncultured Acetatifactor sp. | reverse complement strand
CGAACAACATTGATTGTGTGCGCGCATTCTGCGGCCAAAGTGAAGAACTCCTATTTCCGGGCACAGTTCCAGAGGATTAACGCTCATAGGGGGAGCAAAAAAGCATATGTGGCAGTTGCCCACTCCATGCTGATTGCCATATATCACATGCTTAAAGATGGAGTTGCATTTCAGGATTTAGGTGCGGATTATTACAACCAGTTCAATAAGGAACGCAAAATCAACGCCTACCTGAAGAAGTTAAAAGCATTAGGCTGGGAAATGCCTGAAGCCATGGAAGCACAACCAGCTTAATCATAAATTTTTGAAGCAAAATCTTGTTATAGGGACAGTCTGCGCTTTTTTATCCCCCGCAAGATTCTGTTTCATAGTAAGGGGCAGTATATGGTTTTATTTTTTTATGCAGCTGCGGCATGGAGCCTTTTTTGCACTCTGCAGGACCAGCACGGCGTCTGTTCCGTCTTCTCTCTCCGGCGGGTTGAAAACCGCCTCCCCGCCTCCCGCAATCTCTCCGATATATGTATACAGCCCGGTGACGGGGTCCATCCAGCGGGCCTCCAGCGTTTTTCCCCGGAAAGCGCCCAAAGACAGCGCAATCCGCCTGCCGTTCACCGTGTAGGCCAGCAGGAAATCCTCCCCGGCAAAGACACTGATATAATCATACTTCTCGCCCTGGCCGTACAGCACATATTCCCCGGCAGGATGTCCTTTTTCAAAACCCACCCGCTCACACAGTTTTTTCAAGTGAATCATCTGAGCCCCGCCCGGGTGGTGTATGGCATCCGTCCAGAGATATTTTGCCCCGAAGGCGCCCTCCCGGGCAGTGTCCCTGTAAAACTGCATGATGGAATTATGGCCGTACACATGCCCTGCCGCCCCGGCAAAAATGCTCCAGTAGGCATATCTTCTCACATCTGCCGCCTTCCAGTAAGGCTGCGTCCTGTCATGAAGTCCCTGCAGAATCCACTCATAGGAAGGCTCCCCGTCCAGTACGGGCTTTGCGGGCTGTTTTCCCAGATCCCGCTCCACATACTTCCAGCTGTCCTCGCCAAACCATCCTTCCCTGGCCGTATTGTCGTCCCATTCCTGCATACTGACCTGGTCATAGCGTCTGTGGCCTGACTGAAACAGGTTAAAGTCCAGCCAGTCTTCCTGATGAAACCACAGGGAAGAACTGGTTCTGCCAAAGGGATGATAGGTCACCAGGCGGTCCGGACGGTCTTTTTTCATAAGCCTTCCCATACGCCGGAACACTTCGGCGGCAGCGTCCCCTCTCACATCCCCTCCCACAATCCAGATGATATGAGGACAGTCATGGTAACGGTCCAGCACAAACTTCATGTAGGCATCCACATTTTCCATATTCAGACAGCCGCTTTTTACCACACTGCTGCCCCATACAGGAAGCAGACCCATATATAGTCCCAGTTCCCTGGCCATCTCCACCACCGCATCCACATGTTTCCAGAAACTGCCCTCCGTGTCCGGTTTTGCCGGATCCCCGTCCACCAGCGCACTGTCCCCGGCCAGGTTCTTCTGGTCTGCAGTGTGGATGAAATCAGCCAGTATCACATTATACCCCAGTTCCCTGCGGTTTTTGAGGTATATATAGCTTTCCTCCAGATTCAGCTGGTGAAACAGCAGCCAGGCTGTGTCGCCCAGCAAAAAAAACGGTTCCTCGCCGCATCGGAAGTATCTGCCGTCCTCTGTCACTCTCAAAGGCCCTTTTTCCCAGGGCACCTGTCCATTCCCCATTTTCTAATTTTCCTTTCTATTCCAGTTCCGCTTTCAGTCTCCGCTGTTTCCCAGTTCCGCTTTCGGTCTCATATAAACCGGCTCCGCTTCCCCTATATATGGATTGTCATTTTGGCTCCTTCGTACTCAAATTCCGCATGTCTGCTGCCCTGGGGCGTAAACAGCGTCACTTTCCACTTTCCGGGATAAGAATAACTCCCCTCCACGGCATCCGCGGAAAGTTCCCCGCTCTCCTCCTTCCAGGAAAACCTGACAAGCGCATATTCGTCTTCCTGATAGCCGTATCCGTTGCCGCTGTCCAGGTAATACGAAAAATTTCCGTCCCTGCCTGTATAAATCTCCAGCGCCATTTCCTCCGGCAGCCGGTCATGGTACAGATCCCAGGCATCCATATGATCAACGGGAAG
The DNA here is from genome assembly GCA_910577185.1 of uncultured Acetatifactor sp. Taxonomy (GTDB): domain Bacteria; phylum Bacillota; class Clostridia; order Lachnospirales; family Lachnospiraceae; genus Acetatifactor. Next base: position 145,903 of record CAJTLR010000001.1, on the reverse strand, counting down.
GATACTTCCTGCTTTTACATACAGCGGCATCTTCTCCACGGGAGCGTCTGCCTGAAGTTCCTGTCCACCCTCATAATACACTTTTGTGTCATAATCGTACCAGTTATCCCCCTTGGGCAGATAAACCTTCCTGACTCTCTCTCTGTCCAGGGGTGTGCTGTCCGGTCCGAATTCCATGGGAAAGGTCACCGGGCACACAAGGAAATCCCCAAAAAGATATTCGTCCTCTGCCCCGGCGGCCTGTCCGTCCTCCCTATAGTCAAACAACAGGCTCCGCATGGTCATGGCATCCTCTTTCCATACCCGGTAAGCCAGACTGTAAAAATAAGGCGCAAGGCGGTACCGGAGACGGATATATCTGACAATCGTGTCATAATACATGTCACCCTCCCCGCCGAACTGCCAGGGTTCCCTGGGCGTATCCGTTCCGTGGGATCTCATCACCGGCAGAAACGTGCCATACTGGAGCCATCTCACATAGAGTTCACGGTATCCCAGATCCTTCACACCCTCTTCGAAATCCCCGTGCCAGAACCAGGGATGTGTTCCTTCCTTTGCCCCGCTCCACTTTTTCCAGGCTTCCTGATTGCCCACAAAGAAAGCCCCGATATCCAGGTTCCAGTACGGAATCCCGCTGGCCGCCATCTGCAGCCCCTCCTGTATCTGATGTTTCAGCACCTCCCAGGTAGCCGCGATATCCCCGGACCACAGTACGGTTCCGTATTTCTGGGAACCCAGGTATCCGGAACGGGTCAGGTTCATCACCCGCGTCCCCGGCGCTGCCTTTCTCTGATTATCATGAATTCCTTTGGCATGATACAGCGCATAGACATTGGCTTTTCTTGCGTCCATATATTTTGTCAGCTCCGCCCTGGAAATCCGGTATCTCTCTTCCTCCGTCCGCGTTCCGGTCCCGTTCCAGTCCGGTGTGAAAGGTTCCGTGGAGTCACACCACCAGGCATCCACGCCGCCGGAGAACAGTTCTCTCTCGCACTGTTTCCAGTAAAGTTCCCTGGCTTCTTCGTCAAAGGCGTCATAGGTGGACAGATTGGCATAAAGCTTGCCCGCTTCCATCATCTCCCTGTTATCCTCGCCGCCCTTATTCATGTTGGGCCACACGGACAGCATCAGTCCCATACCCCATTCATGCAGGTTATCCGTCAGTTCCTTCATATCGGGATAGCGTTTCTTGTCCAGATGCTTGTCCCCCCATTTTCCCTCTTCCCAGGAAAGCCAGTCCTGCACCAGACAGGACACCGGAATCTTCCTGCGCCGGAACTCCCCGGCGATCTCCCTGATTTCCTCCTGGGACTTATAGCGCTCCCTGGACTGGATATAGCCGTAGGCCCATTTGGGCAGCAGCGCCGCCTTGCCCGTTATCCTGCGGATTCCCCGTACCAGGTCTGTCATGCTGTCTCCCATAATGACATAATAGGCAATCTGTTCCACTGCGTCAAGAGTAATGGTAATCTTCCCATCATGCTCCTCATATACCATAAGACAGTCTGCGTCCAGCAAAACGGCATATCCTGCCGTGGATAAAAATACCGGCATGGGAATCTGCATATTATTCTGGTAGAGGTACTGGGTACAGTTTCTATAATTGGAGATTCCCGCCTCATGCTGGCCCAGTCCCAGAATATGCTCCTTTTTTCCTATGGAAAAGACCAGTTTTCCTTCATAGGCATCTCCCACAATGGTTTCCGCGGCGTTTTCCACAACCGTTCTCTCCCCGTCCACGGTTTTCTTCACCACCACACGGGCTTTTCCCTCTATCACATAGCGGGTTACTTTTCTGGGCAGAAAAGTACAGAACTCCTGCACCAGAAGAGGCTCATTCCCTTCATTTTCGGAAAATTCCAGCCTGCCAGCCTTCCAGCCTGTCTCTTCCTTCACCGCCTCCAGGATCATATTTTCATCCGGTGTAAATTCCTTTTCAATAATATCCCCCGGCTCCCTGCACACACCGTCTGCCGTGCACACCACTCTGATAATCTTCATCCCAGTCCTCCTATTATAAATCGCTGCGCGATAGCACTACCACAAATTATTTTTCACCGGTTCCGCTTCCGGCCTGCTCTACAGGGCCCTGGCGGCAATCAGTATTCCGTTTCTTACAATCCTGCACCTTTCTCCCAGATTCTTTCCGGTCAGGTAATCCCGGCAGCCTCCGGGCAGCTTTACTTCCGTCTCCCGGGCCGTGAAATTAAACAGGAAAAAGTACTCCTCCCGGTCATCCCGCCTTGTCACCAGTTCCACGGCCTCCTCCCGTTCCACGGCGCTGCAGTGCACTCCGGCCTCTTTCATGACACCTTTCAGGAAAATGCGGTATGCCTCCGGCTCCGGATCCGTCCCCACATAATAAGCCCGGCCCTTACCGTAAGTAAACGCGGATACCACTTTGGCGCCTTCCTTGTAATCCTCCACATAGCTTCCCAGAGTCTCGGAAACACCGCCCAGCAGCTCGCTCCACATACCATCGGAAGTTTCCATCAGATTGTCCTCTGTCTCCTCCATATGGCACAAAGCCTCGTAGCTCTCCATGCACAGTCTCAGCTTCGTGTGGTTTCCCGCAAATACAGGCTCCACTTCTTCCACCACACTGCCGAAAACTTCCGTCAGTCCGGCAGGCAGGGATACAGTATATCCCACATTGTCTTTATTTTTCACGGAAGTCAGGAACGTGGCAATGACGGTGCCTCCCTGCTCCACAAATTTCTTCACTTTCTCCTGCTCTTCCCCGGACATAACAATGGCCGCGGGAAGAATCACCACCTTATACCGGCTCCAGTCTGCCTTCAGGCATGTCACATCTGCCGTCACGCCGATATTTTCAAGGTAATTGTAAATTTTTCCACAATAGTCCACATAATGGAAATCCGGGTCATTCACCGGCTTGATCCGCAGCGCCCATTGGGAATCATAGTCAAAACATACGGCAGCTTCCCCGGGAAAAGCCGTCTTCTCCAGCGGCTCCAGGCGTTTCAGCAATTCTGCCGTCTCCTGCATTTCCCTGTACCGCCTTCTGGGGATTCCATCCATATCCACAATGGCATAATTGAGCTGCTCTGCCCCGAAAGGATAGGTGCGGAACTGAAAATGCAGCATCATTTCCCCGCCGTGGGCCATGGACTGTACCACCGCCTGCTTCAGGGCGCCGGGATTGGGCTGTACCCTTCCTGAGCCCCCCAGCCTGTGCCCGCCCCCGGACATAAATTCCAGCACCCAGAAAGGCGCCCCTGCCTTTACGCCCCTGGCAAAGGCATAGGGAAAAGAATCCACCTTCGCATCCCGCAGTCCCGGGTAAAAATCAAAGGCATAGCGGTCCAGATTTTCGGTACTGTCATAATAATCAATGCTGTTTGTGGCAAGCCCCGTGGCATTGGTGGTAATGGGAACCTGCAGAAAACCGCGCAGCGCAGCCGCCTGCAGATCCTGGTATTCCTTCTGGCTGCGGGAGCAGAACCGCTCAAACATAAGCCGCACCGTGGGATTTTCATAATAAGCATCGATAAGATTGCGGGCCCCCACCTCAATGGTATTCACAGGCAGCGGAATCTCCTCAAAATCCCCGTACTCCTGGGACCAGAAAATACTGCCGCTCCTGCGGTTGAATTCTCCGATAGTGCCATACTCCTGCCGGAGAAAATCATGGAATTTTTTTTCGCACACAGGGCAGCAGCAGCGTCCGGTCCCCTCCTGGGCCGGCTCATTGTCGATCTGCACGCCTGCCACATAGGGATTTCCCGCAAAAGCCCTGGCCAGTTCCTCCGCAATTTTCACGGAATACTGCCTGTACGTATCATGATTATAGCAGTAATGCCGTCTGCCGCCAAAAGGACGGCGTATCCTGCGATTGTCCATGTACAGAATATCCGGATGTTTTTTTACCAGCCATGCGGGCGGGCAGGCCGTGGGAGTACACAAAATGGTCATAATCCCCGCCTTTCCCAGCTCCTCCACGGTCTCCTTCAGCCATTCAAAGTCAAATTTCCCCTCCTCAGGCTCCATCCGGCACCAGGCAAACTCTCCCATCCGCACCGTGTTTATGCCCGACTGTTTCAACAGTTCCAGGTCTGTCCTCAGATCTTTCTCCGTCTTATGTTCCGGATAGTACGATACACCATATCTCATCCTGTCCTCTTTTCCGGCGTGCGGCATTTTCTTTCCATGCCCCGCCTATCCATGCACTGCTGCAAATATTATTCTTTTCCCGTAAAATAAATTTCTGCGTCTCCCTGGGTCCTGACCTTATCCTTCATGGTTAAAACCACAATGGTATCCGGCTCACCGGCTTTGTCCGCGCACTCCGGCAGCGCCAGGCGGATGCCGCACTCTTCCTCTGTGACCTCCGCCTTCTCCCCCGAGAATAGCGCCGCATGTTCGATACGGTTTTCCGTAATCGGCAGAACGCAGTTCCGGAATGCCTCCCTGTCCAGAATGTGCAGATACACTTTGTTCTCATGCCAGGTGGAACCATACACCTGATCCACCGGTTCGTATGGGCCCGCAGCCGTGGCATAGATACTCTCCCCGTAAATCCTCAGCCAGTCTCCTACCTGGCGCATCCGCTGCCTGATCTCATCCGAAATCTTTCCGTTGCGGTCAGGACCGATATTCACCAGCCAGTTTCCGCCCCGGCACACTACATTCACCATCATGCGGATCAGCCAGTCAAAGTCAGACACGGGATCCTCCTCCATCCAGCCCCAGGAACTTCCGGAACACACACACATATTTTTCTCCCAGGGAACGGGAATGATCTTGCCCGTAATCTCATGGGAACCCTCGTCACAGTAGAAATCTCCCTCCCAGCCGGAACGGGGATTGATCAGAAGTTTCGGATTGTAACTCCTTGCGATTTTGTTCAGTTTCACCGGCTCCCAGAACCAGGCGCTGGAGGTATCGCTGCCCTTATGGGCCAGCCAGCCGCCGTCATACCACAGAATGTCGGGCTGATACCGGCTGCACAGCTCTTCCACCTGGGCATAGCACTGTTTTTTCATCAGGGCCGCATTCTCCGGCAGCCCCTCCGGATCAAAATATCCCGGAAAACGCCAGTCCATGGGGGAATAATAGACACCCACCTTCAGCCCTGCCTCCCTGCAGGCCGCCGCATACTCTCCCACAAAATCCCTGTGGGCCCCCCTGTGCCAGGAGGTAAAATGCTCATAGCTCCCCTCACTGTTCCAAAGTGAAAATCCGTCATGATGCCTTGTGACCATGACGGCATAGTTTGCCCCGAAATCTTTGGCAATCTCCGTCCATTCCTTCATGTCAAAATTTTCCGGAATAAATTCGTCTGCCAGGGCTTCATATTCCTCCTTGGGGATTTTCTCGTTAAACCTGGCCCATTCCCCTCTCCCCAGTATGGAATAAAGCCCCCAGTGGATAAACATGCCGATCTTGGCATCCCTCCACCACTGTTTATCCTCTGCCGGAAGGGTCAGTTCCTCACACTTCAGCCCTCCCAGACTTTTGAAATTAATGCTGCTTTTCAGCATGGACTTCAGCTCCGCCCCCGTCATCTCACGCGGCATTTTCTTCTCCATAATTTCCCCCATTTCCGCGCGGCCTTTTGCGCATATCAAGTTTGTGGATGCCGCGCAGACACAAACTTGGGATTGAAAATTTTCAATTTTCAATCTTTTCTCCTGTTTTCAATATGGCCCGCTTCCCCCGGACCTTTTTTATACTCGATTACATATGGCTCTATGTGTCAGCACGTCTCCCTGCACGCTATCACCTGCTCCACGCGCTCCAGAATTTCCTCATGGCCCATCAGCATGGCCACCCGGAGCCTGTCAGCGCCCTGCAGTCCCTTGATCATGTAAAAATTCTGTTCTATCCGGTAAAAAGGCTGTTTCAGCATTTCCAGATATGTCAGATCCCCCAGTTTTCCCAGTTCCAGAATCGTCTCCCTGTCCATTTTTCCGTCCAGAATCATATCATAGGCCGACCATCCCGACTCCGTGCACAACTCCACGGACTCTCTTCTATCCAAAACCTTCACAGTCCACTCCCTCCGATTTCCCGCATGGCCCCAAGAAACACTTCAATTTCCTTTTCCTTTGTCATGGCGGAAATACTCACCCGCACGGTTCCCTCTTTCTCCGTTCCCAGATAGCGGTGAATCAGCGGCGCACAGTGAAGTCCGGTCCGCACCTGGATCCCGTAAGTTCCCGCCAGGATATATCCTGTATCGGAAGGGGAAAAACCGTTTACATTAAAGCTTAATGCCGTTCCTTCCGGCTGTCTGTGCCCATATACCGTGACCCCTGGAATTTCTTTCAGGCCCTGGTACAGCATCTTCATCATTTTTTTCTCACGGGTCATAATTTCTTCCAGACCTGTCTCCAGCACAAATTCCACCCCGGCGTTCAGCCCGGCGATTCCCGGCGTATTCATGGTGCCCACTTCATAAAAAGGCTCCTTTGGCACAAGGGTCCGGCTGTCCTTTCCCGTCCCGCCGAAAAGCAGCGGACGCAAAGCGATTCCCTCCCTCACATAGAGTCCGCCTGTTCCCTGTATGCCGTAGAGCCCTTTATGTCCCGTAAAGGCCAGCATATCAATATTCATGGCCTCCACATCAATGGGCAGCGCCCCTGCAGACTGGGACACATCCGCCAGAAAACACGCCCCGTTCTTTCTGGCCCACTTTCCCGCCTGTGTGATATCCTGCACCGCACCGGTGACATTGGAACTGTGGTTTACAATAACCAGCGCCGTGTCTTCGGTTATGGCTTTTTCCATGACTTCCATGTCCACATAGCCGCCCCGGTCACAGCCCACCTCCACCGGTATGATCTCTCCCGACCTGATTTCATCCTGAAGGCCGTCAAATATGGCACGTAAAACCGCATTGTGTTCCGCAGCCGTATACACAATTCGCCTCCGGGTACTGCGCAGCCCCAGTATCGCCGTGTTCAGCGCCTGGGTGGAACCCCCCGTGAAAAAAATCCGCTCCGGATTTCCTATTTGAAAGAGCCGTGCCAGGTTTCCCCGGCACAGCTTAGTCACGTCTTTCCTATGTTCTCCCGCCTCCACACCGCGGTACTGGGACTGCGGCGCATCCTCCAGGGAACGCGCCACCGCCTCCAGCACCTGACCGGGCTTGGGGTAAGTTGTCGCTGCATGATTCAAATATAGCATGGATTGCCTTTATCCTTCCACAACCTCAAATCCCATATATCTTGCAATCTTTTTCACCAAAGCCAGCTGGTCGCCGAACACCAGCACCTGATGATGTCCGAAATCCGCCAGGGTATGCATGTAATCCCTGCCGTTCTCCAGCTTGATAAAGTAATGGGGAGAACAGTAATACTGCCTGAATTCGGAACGGACCACCTCGCCCACCTTCACCACCATCTTGTTGCCCATGGGATTGAACCGTCCGAAAGTGATATGCTGCTCATCATTCTGCTCGAAGGCAATCTGCATCTTGCCACCGAAGCCCTGGCCCGTAAACGACCACATGCTGTAATCCAGATCCGGCTTGTCAAAACCGTTCATCTTCAGCGCCGGCACTGCGTGGTGAATGGACAGAATCTCCGGAGACTGCAGGAAAGGATTGCCCATAAACGCCGCCTTATGGCTGCCGTACATAAGCACCATCATAGCCATCATGGCGTTCAGGTCTTCCTCGCAGGCGCTGGGGATGCCTTCCGATTTCAGCAGGGAATGGCACACACAAGGAGTAAACTTCCTCTCCTGGGGAATTCTGGAAGCGCAAAGTTCAATGCAGGCGGTGGAGAATGCATTGCAGCCGTAGAATTCCATCATGGCCTTGGCAGCCAGGTAGTATTTTGCGTCATTCACCAGCCATTCCGGGTTTACCTTTGTATCCTTGGAATCTGCCAGGAGCTTTTCCGCGATCTGCTTTGCCTCTGCCTCGTCCACTTTGTCCATGTAAGGGAATATATCTTTGAAGGGCAGCTTGAGCACTTCAAAACCATACTGCTTTCTCAGATACTCCACATCCCTGATATTGGACTGAATGCCGTATGTGGGCACCTGACCCGAAGTCAGGATCAGCGCCTTGGTGTTTGCGATACACTTTCTCACCCACAGACTGTGAAGGATGTCGTTTAAATCTTCCATGTCGATGGCATTGTAGGCTTCCACACCGATGCTTCTGTTGTAAGCGCAAAGGTCGGCGCCCTCATTGCCGTTGGAGAATACGATGGTAGTCTTGCGGTATTTTTCCAGCTTCGGAATCCGGTAACAGAAAATCACGAACGCATCCACCTGGTCCAGGCCTCCCTCGATTTTATCCCATGTCTCCTGGGGTACGGTCAGATTCTCTATGTAAGGCACCGGGATGGGCTCCAGCACATTTACTTCGGGAATAATCTCCTTCACCTTCTCGGCAATATCCTTCATATAATTGGCAGCCCATACTTTCTCCGCTTCCGGCTGCAGATTTTCAAACTTTCCGGCGCGGCAGGGTCCCTCCCAGAAAGCGGAGTGCTGCAGAAAGCCCACCAGGGGACGGATGTTTAACTTTTTCTTCATTGCTGATTCAACCATGTTTGTTTCCTCCATTTCAATACGGAATGTAGCGTTTCCGGCCACTTGGCCACAAGTTACTATATTTATTATAGGAAAAGCGGACCTTCTGGTAAATTGAATAAATTGCAAAAAAAGGTACTATTTCAAGCTGCCGGCATTGTTCTCTCCCTATAGCACGGCAAAAAGTCCGGTTATATCCGTAAATTCGTTTTTTATCTCCGCCTCCAGCTCCCTTCCCGCGTACTTCACCGTCACCTTCCCGGGACGCAGGGCCTTCATCCGGCAGAAAGTAATCTTTCCTTCCCTCCAGTCCATGTCCAGGGTAATCCCTCCCCGCAGGCCCATTCCCCTTACGGATCCGGTGTTCCATCGGGCAGGCAGGCAGGGCAGCAGCTCCGTACGGCCTCCGTGGCATTGGACCAGACATTCCAGCACGGCCTCGGGAAGCCCGAAATTTCCATCGATCTGGAAGGGCGGATGCACATCCAGCAGATTATCCTGGATACAGCGCTGCAGCATTTCATACAAATGTTCCCGAACCGCCTCCCCTCTGCGCAGCCTTGCCATCATACAACAAATCCATGCCTTGCTCCAGCCGGTATGTCCGCCGCCGTGGGCAAGCCGGTAATCCAGAGTCTTTGCCGCCGCCCGGAAAAGCTCCGGCGTGTCTGTTCTTATGGTTTTTCCCGGATGCAGGCCGAACAGATGGGATATATGCCTGTGTCCCGGCTCCGTCTCCAGCACATCTTCATACCATTCCCGGATTCTGCCATCCTCCGTAAAAGGAAATTCCGGAAGCCTTGCCAACAGTTTGTCCAGTTTCTCTTCCCTGGCCCTTCCCATGGCCTCCAGCCCCTCCTGATAGTCGCTGACCAGCTGCTTCAGAATGGATATATCCATGGTGGGCGCCATACACAGCGCCGCTCTCTGCCCCTGTCTTGTCTCATAAGTATTCTCCGGGGACACGGAAGGTCCCGTCAGCAGCGTGCCGTCAGGAGCCTCATAAAGATAATCCTCAAAGAAAGCGATGGCCTCCCTCATGGTGGGCAGGATTTCACTCTCCAGAAGTTCCCTGTCCTGATGGTACAGATAATTGTCATACAGCTGAAGACTCAGCCAGGCCGCCCCCATAACCCAGAAAGGCGAGAAGTCAAAGACTCCCTCAATATCCGTGCAGGCCCAGAGATTGGTATTGTGATGGGCGCAGAATCCCCCGCAGCCGTATATCTCCCTGGCGGTCTTTTGTCCGTTTCTCCTCATGCGCCGGACCAGACTGTGGAAGGGTGCCTCACATTCCCGAAGCCCCACCTTGGGCACAAACCAGTAATTCATGTTCAGATTAATGTTTATGGTAAACTGACTCTGCCAGGGCGGCTCAAAAGAACCGTTCCAGATTCCCTGCAGATTGGCCGGTAGAAGGCAGTTTACCGAGGAGCTGATCATCAGGTAGCGGGCAAAATCCGTCAGGAACACCATCATGTCATCCGCGTAGTCCTGCCGCCCGGCCTTGATCTCTTCCATGATTTTGTCCATGGGTATCTCCCGGGAGGGCACTGTCTCCCCTGCAAATTCCAGTGAAAAACGATTGTAAAGCGCCCCAAACCGTTCCTCATGCTTCTTCTGCATCTCCACAAAGCTTACGGCGGCCGCTTTTGCCAGCGTCTCCGCGGCCCTGCCAAACATTTCCTCCGGACAGCCCCGGTATAATTTTCCGCACACAAATTCTTCCCCGGCCTCCAGACACTGCAGCCGCTCCTCAAAATCCGTCAGGGAAGTCAGATACAAGGTCACCTCCCGGGCATTTTGGACATACAGGGAATCCCCTATTATCTGCACTGCTTTCGTATTTTCTTTGTCCTGTTCCAGGGGACTCGCCGTCAATGTGGCAGCAGTCAGGTAATACACGCCTCCTGCCCCGGCCTGGCCCCAGTTGCCCACAAGGGGGATGGCTACTTTTCCAATCTCCCCGGGAATCTTCCCGGAATTTTCCTCAAAGGGCTTTCGGTTGATGCCGGCGCACAGAGTAATTCCCTCCGGATGGTTTGTGGTGATATGTACCGCCAGCACATTATAATCCCCGCTGACAATATGTTCCCTCCGGTAAGAACAGCCATCCATGGAATACGTGACCTCTGCCAGTGCCCTGTCAAGATCCAGGGTTCTCCTGTAATCCTGAGGCTTTCCCTTATGTTTCCAAAAACACAGCCTCAGTTCCCCTGCCTCCTGATAGGGATTGTTATACTTGGGCGTGGACATGAAAGCCGCCTTCTGCAGAAACGCCGCTTCCTCCACCCGTCCTGCCTGAAGCAGTTCCCTGATCTGTTTCAGGTATTTCAGGCTGTCCGGGTTCCTCCGGTTCCTTTCGGGGCCATACCACAGACTCTCTTCGTTGATGACGATGGTCTCCTCTTCCACCTTTCCCATGACCATGGCTCCCAGCCTGCCATTTCCCAGCGGAAGACCGTTCTCCCATTTCGCCCACATGGAAGCAGGCTTGTCCAGATAAAAGCTTCTCTTTCCCATATTCTTCCTTTCTTCCTAATTATAATCGCTGCGCGATAGCACGAAAGGGTAAAGTCGCTTCGACACACCTTTCATGAGAGAAACTTTTATTTCGAAAGATAACTCATAAAAGTTCCTCTCGTGCGCCTTTGCGACTTTACTGTCCGGCACAAATTATTTTTCAATCGCTCTTGACTTTTCTTAGCCGGACTTATTTAAATCGCTGCGCGATAGCACGAAAGGGACTTGACATTTCTTAGCCGGACTACCCCTGGAAGCTGCCTTCCTCTTCCAGCTTCTCTGCGCGTTCCAGCGCCTTGTTCCAGGCTTCTTTATAAAATACGGTGAGACTGTCCATTCCCATCTCGTCCGCATCCTTCTCCAGCGACTGCCAGATTGCCTCAAATTCCTCCTCGTCCTCTGCATACACCATATTCCAGAATGCCTTGTACACCGCTTTTTCGATTTTATCGGATACACTGCTCAGCTCCGGGGGCAGGGTATCCGTCATGTACACCGCCGTGGAAGCCCTCACCGTATCCCAGTCCTCCCGGCTGCCGTTTTCATCGCCGCTGTTTCCGGTCTGCCAGTATAAATGGCTGAAGGCATATCCGTTGGCCGTCAGGGATGCAGGCGTCCGTCCCAGCATTCCGAAAGGTCTGGTTCCATCCTCAAGGCTTCCCTGATATCCGGGCAGTTCCCTGCCCTCCCCATCCAGAATTTCCCTTCCGGATTCTGTCACATAAGGAATCCGGTCCTCCCCGTACTCCCACACCACGCCTTCCGGCCCGTTATAAAGGTATTCTATGGTATCTTCCCTGTACAGCCAGTCCAGCAGTCTTATGGCGTCTTCCACCCGCTCCGAATTCTTATTGACCGCCAGGCACGCCTCTGTCCCCACCACATGGTCAGGCTCCAGGTACAGCTTCATATCCCCAGCCGTCAGTGGCATATAGGAAGTCTTCCCTTCCGGATTCCACCAGGAGGTGTCCATTCCCGTCATCCCCGGATCCATGGCAAACAAAACCCTGCCGGAATTGATCTTGCGCTCCACATTCCTTGCCGTCTGATTGGGGGAATCCGGGTCCAGAAGCCCCCTTTTGTTTGCCTCATAATAAAAATGCACCGCCCTTTTATAAAAACTGTCCTCATCCAATATGGAACGGATTTCATTGGTGGCCATATTGATCTCCATCAGCTGGGATACAATCTGCATGTCGATACCATACATATACGCAAGGGAAGCCGCATGCCCCGCAATCTCCCCGTCTCCCTGCCAGAGACTGATGCCGTACATGCTCTCCCCCACATCACTGGTGGGTTTCGCCCTTTTCATCTTTTCAATGACATCCAGGTAATCTTCCAGTGTGGACACCCCCGGGCTTCCCGCCCTCTCCCAGGCACTCTTCAGCAGCATGGGCAGGGAACGGTACTCATTTTTCCCCGCCTCTCCCACGGACAGCGGAGCCAGCAGCAGTTCTTCCCCGCCGCCTGCGGTCTGGGCCCATTCCAGCGCTTCCCGGTAAACCTCGCCCTCAAAAAGCGACGGCAGGTATTCCCTGTATTCATTCAGGGGAAGCAGCAGTCCCGCATCCACATACAGCTGTGCCTGCTCCTTGTCCGAAAATCCGATGATATCGGGAACATTTCCCGATGAAAGACGCAGTTTCAGTTCCACGGCAGTCTGCCCTTCCGCCGAAAAGGATTCCAGAATCAGGCCGGTATCTTCGTAAAGCCGGGCTGCCCCCCAGCCCTTCCACACGGAAGCAGGACTGTTCGACTGCTGGATGTAGGAGGTTATGATGGTTCCTTTTACCACATCATCCGTGCTCTGGGGGCTTTCCGCGGTATTCCCCTCCCTGCCGGCACATCCGGCAAGCCATATGGGACATAATAACAGTAAAACAGCCCCTGTTATCCTTTTTCTCATATCTCCCTCCGTATCATCATAAAATATATTTCGGCGTTTCTATTGCTTTCTGCCGGAATAATGTTTAAACTACCATTAAGAGTTACAATATAACATTGATTCCCCAGCTTCAGGAGCAAATCCATGATACGTAAACTGATGCAAAGCTATTATGCCAAAATTTCATTCATCTGTATCTGCATTGTCAGTATTGTCACCATTATGTTCTCATATTTGTGCTACGGACTGATTTCCCGGCAGAATGTTGCGGAACATTTAAATGATTATAATATTCTGATCAATAACCAGTCCACGGCCCTTTCCTCCCGGCTCACATCCTTTTCGGATTTTTTCTATCCGGTGTACAATAATCCGGAGGCCTATGCCGCACTCTGTGAACTCTATCTGTCCCCCAACGGCAGTCTGCCCAACCGGACAACAGATATACTTCTGGACACCCTGAATGCGCTCTGTGCGTCTGATTCCTATTGCTGCGGCATGCTGCTGCTCACCAGAACCGGACGGCTTTACCAATACGATACCAAATATGTGTCCCTGATACCACTGAATTTTGTGAGAACCACCTTCCGCTTTACCCCTTACCAGACCCAGCTGATCACGGATTCCCAGATTTCCGAGCTGAGCAGTGACCTGGATCTGCCCGCCTCCCATGTGTACGGCTTAAGCGGCACGCTTTTCCGCTATAAGGAGAATCTGCTGGAAAATTTAGGGTATATGATCGCCCTCTATTCCACCGAGGATTTCAGCAACATCCTGAGTTCCTCCGGTCTGGAAAACACGGCGGATTTCGTCATTGCGGACGCTTCCTTCTCCGTGATTTATTCTTCGGAAGGAAATTACGGCTCCGGCGATATCGAAGCCATTCTGGCACAGCCCGGACAGGATACCATCAACAATGCCAGGCTGATTTCCGTTTCCGGTGAGGATTATTATGTGTCCTCCCTTTACCAGAACCACTATGGTTACTATACCACTTACACGCTCCCAGCAGAAAATATTCCCCTGTCCATGGCACAGACACTTCTGCTTCTGTTCTGTCTGTTGCTGCCCCTGCTGTGCATCCTTCTGTACAGCGCGGTATTCCGCTCCTCCGGAAGAAAGGTCAGGAATATCCTGAACTCCATGGAGATCGTGGGACGCAACAATCTGTCTTACCGTATGGCCGTACCCAAAGGAAACGACGAATTTGCCAGCATCACCCACAGCTTCAACCACATGTGCGACGAGCTGCAGAAAAATGTGGAAAATGTATATCTCTTCGAGATCTCCCAGCGCAAATCGGAACTGTACGCCATGCAGACCAGCATCAACCCGCATTTTCTCTACAATGCCCTGGAGCAGATCCGTGTGCAGATTTTAAGCGGGGACAGGGACAAAGCCTCCCGGATGCTGCTTCTTTTGTCCAAAATGTACCGCTATCAGACCAGACGCAATCTGTTCATTTCCATTGCGGAGGAATGCGCCCAGACGGAAAACCTGATCAATCTCTATTCCTACCGCATCAGCGACTGCGAATATGAGATACACGCGGACAACGGGGCCAAACGGTACGGTATTCCCAAAAATATTCTCCAGCCCCTGGTGGAAAACAGTTTTGTCCACGGATTTTCCCCCGAACAGGAAAATGCCCTCATCACCATCACCGCCGCGTTTCCGGAAGGCGCGGAAGAAATTCTTTTCACCATTGAGGATAACGGCCGCTCCATCACTCCAGCGGACCTGGAAGAACTGCGTGAAAAGCTCCTTCAGCCTGTCATGAACCGGGATGAGGAAAACGGCTTTGCCCTGTCCAACGTAAACAACCGGTTAAAACTGGTGTTCGGGGAAAGCGCCTGTCTGAAGCTCTCCCCGGGGGAGGATGGCACCGGGTTCCGGGTCTCCTTTTCCATTCCTCCGGTGCTTCCGGAAAACCTGGCAGAGTCCTACACCACATAACCTGCCTGGCCACGGACATTGTCCATGCAATCACCCAATTGCTTCAGCGGCAAGTTCCAGATGCGGGGAGTCGCATTTTGTGCATGGGGCTGCGCAATCCAGCAGGGGAATGCTCTTCTCCACTACCCGCCGCGCGGGGTGCATGTTGCCCCAGCAACTATTTTCCTTTCGCGCCCCTGCGCAATCCGGCAGTGGAACGCCCTTCTCCACTTCCCGCCGCGCGGGGTGCACGTTGCGTCAGCAACTATTTTCCTTATGCACCCCTGCGCATAAAAAAGGGAGCCGCCTCCCTCTGCGGAATGCGGTTCCCCATGATTTTGCATGTTATCTGCCTGCGGACGCTTTGAATTCTGCCTGGATTGCTTTGTATTCATCGGAATTTACGATTCCGTCCACAAATGCCTTCCACTCGGTCTCGCCGATCTGTCCCATCACGTACTGGGTGCACATGGTGTTCACGTCATCCGTCAGCATGGTCCACTGATTGTTATAAGTCTCGGACTCCAGGTTGGTATTCTCATGTTTCAGACCTGACTCAGCCAGGTAATTCACGATAAATTCCTTTACATCCTTGGCTCTCTGAATATTTTCGTCAGAACTTCTCTTGGCGCCGTCTCTCATAAACTTGTCGGTGATCTGGTCAGCGTCTGTCTTCAGGAAGATCTGGTTCCATGCGCCTACATAACCTTCTGTACGCTTCTGGCCCATGGTTTCATCGGAAGTATCCTTGGTACCATCCTCCAGCAATGTGTAATGAATGCCT
Source organism: uncultured Acetatifactor sp. (assembly GCA_910577185.1). Taxonomy (GTDB): domain Bacteria; phylum Bacillota; class Clostridia; order Lachnospirales; family Lachnospiraceae; genus Acetatifactor. The sequence continues at coordinate 130,262 of CAJTLR010000001.1, read as the reverse complement.
TCCACACCGTCCTTCATAACGGAATTATATCCGGGATATGCTTCCTCTGTTCCGTTGAATACCTGCAGAATCTTCTGAATCTTCTCTTCGGAGCAGCTGGAGCTGATTGCGATACAAGAATCCACGTCTGTGGAGTTAGGGCTTACCACATAGCCTTCCGGTCCCTGTACGGGCATCAGTTCCCATGCCTTATAGGTATCAGGTGTGCTCTTGTCAAAGATCTTGTTGCTGGTCAGGTCTTCGGACTGGTTAAAGTTGTACCATGCATTCAGGAATGCAACAGAGTTGCCTGCCTTAAACTTGCTGGTGGTGTCATTGCCCAGGGCAAACTCGGGATCAATGGCGCCTGCATCATAGAGATCTTTCATCCAATTCAGGAAATCAAGATATTTGGGATTAAACTGCATATACTGGAACTCACCGTTCTCATCAATGCCCCAGTTGGTCTGGCCGGTGAATGCAGTTGCAAAGCCCTTCACCTTATCATGCATAAAGTCCTCTTTGAAGAACTCGATGCCGTATATCTTCTGGCCTTCTCCCTCGGTAGCTGCCTGGGACAGACCGATGAGCCAGTCTTTCAGTTCATCCATGGTCTTGGGCTCTTCCTCAAATCCGTATTTCTCCATCAGATCCTTGCGGACCATGATGCCGGATTCCTTGGCAGGCTCAGACTTGCTTCTGGGCAGAATATAGATTCCGCCGTTGTAAGTAGCCTCACCCCAGAACTCGTCGCTCCAGTTTTTCATAACGGCGTTGGTCTTGGCCAGGGCATTGTCCCCGTCGAAAATGTAAGGTTTCAGGTCCACAAAGTTCCCTGCCGCAATAGCCTGGGTGAAAATAGGATAATAATAAGTATTGTTTGTGGACATAATCTGGGTTACATCCGGCTGGGTGTTGGTTGAGATCATGGTATTCAGCTTTGTGGGATAATCATTGTAGTTCACCCACTCGATATCCAGATCCACATCAAACAGATCTTCCCAGTACTGCTCCATCTCGCTGTCCTTCAGAGGGCCGTACCCCCAGTCGATTCCCAGCACGGTGATTGTCATTCTCTCTCCGCTGGATGCCTGCTCTCCGGAGCCGCTCTCCTCGGGAGTGCTTTCACTTTCCTCTGCAGAAGACTCTTCCGTGGACTCCTGTGTGGATTCCTGGGCAGAACTATTATCTGCCGGCTGGCTGCTTTCCCCATCCGAATTTCCGCATCCGGCCAATGTTCCTGCCGTCATGGCTGCCACCAGAATAAGTGCAAGTACTTTCTTCTTTTTCATTCCTTTTCCTCCTGTCATCATTACTTTTTAAATGCTGCTATGTGTTAACCCTTCACCGCGCCTACCATCATTCCCGCTGCAAAATACTTCTGCAGGAACGGGTATACCACCAGTACAGGGAGAACTACCACCACCACGGCCGCCATACGCATGACTTCCTGGGGTACTGTCTTTGCCAGTTCCAGCTGCAGGTCCACCACATCGGATATGGTGGAGGACAGCACGATTTTCTGTACATATACCTGAAGAGGCGCCTTTGACGTGGACGTCAGGTACATCACCGCACTGAAATAAGTGTTCCAGTAGCTTACAAAGGCGAACAGTGTCATACTGGCCAGCATTGCCTTGGAAAGCGGCAATACTATGATGCCGAACATTCTCAGCTGCCCGCAGCCGTCGATCTCGGCCGCCTCCTCCAGCTCAACGGGCAGGGACTGGAAGAAGGATCTCATAACCATGACTGTCCACGCGCCGCAGATAGAGGGAAGGATACATGCAAAATAGCTGTCCATAAGTCCCAGCCCTTTGATATTCATAAAAGTGGGAATCATACCTGCCGAAAACAGCATGGTAATCATCACGTATTTGTTAAAAAATCCTCTCCCCGGTATGGGCTTGGAAAGCAGATACGCCAGTCCCGCGCACACCAGCACATTCAGGGGAGTACCCACCAGGGTGATAAACAATGTGGATTTCAGGGCATTCAGGAAACCCGCTCCACTCAGAATCAGTTCGTAGGCATCTGCCGACCATTTCTTCGGCCACAAGTAGAAGCTTCCCGCCTCATACACCGAACCATCCGTAAAAGATACCATAATCACATATATGAAGGGCAGCACCATGGTGGCCGCTATCACCAGAAGAATAAACCAGAGTATGGCCTGGTAGATATTTTCCTTCATCTTCATACCCATTTTTTTATTTACTGCTTTTGCCTGTGCCATATTTCCTCACTTTCTGTCTTCCGGTTTACATGATTCCTTCATAACCCTTGCGGCTGGTGATCCAGTTGGTCAGAATCACAAGGCTGGTATTGATGACTGACTTGAACATGCCTATGGCTGTGGTATAGGAATACTGGGTACTTCCTCCTGCAATTCCGTTGTTATATATGTAGATCTCAAATACCTCCAGCTGCTTCTTTACCATGGCATTGTTCATCAGGAACACCTGCTCAAAATCCACGGAGACTATGGATCCCATTTTCAGAATCAGCATAACGATTATGGTGGGCATAATACTTGGAATGGTAATCTTGATCATGCACTGCAGTTTGGTGGCGCCGTCCATTTTGGCCGCTTCGTAGAGAGACTGGTCCACACCCGCAATGGCTGCCAGGTATACAATGGAGCCCCATCCTATGCCCCTCCAGAGGGACTGTATCACAATGATAGGATAAATTGCCGTGGGGCTGAACAGATACGCCTGGGGTTCCCCGCCCAGCGCTACCGCAATCTTGTTGATCACGCCCTGCTCCGAGGACAGCAGGAAGAAAGTAAGGCTGGCAATAATCGTCCAGGAAAGGAAATGGGGCAGATACACGGAAGTCTGAATCACTTTCTTGAACTTCGCATTCCTCACTTCATTCATGATCAGCGCCAGTATAATGGGCGCCGGGAAGGTCAGCAGGTTCAGACCGCTGATCACCAGGGTATTGCGCAGCATGGAGTAAAACTTTGCATCCTGAAACAATGTCTGAAAATGCTTCAGTCCCACCCATTCACTATCCAGCAGTCCCAGATGGGGGTTGTAATTCTGAAAAGCCATCAAAAGTCCCCGCATGGGAAGATAATTAAAAAATAACATCAGCAGCAGTCCGGGCAGTCCCAGCAAATAGACCCATCGATACTGGAAGAGTCTTTTTTTCAGCCGCTTTTGTCCAACAATTGTATTCCTGTCCGCCAACTTGGTACCTCCTTTTCTTTGTTCCTTGTTTATATTTCTTATATGTTTTTCTGATGAGATCATTTTATTATAAAAATTTAACA
>CAJTLR010000001.1:81476-126962 GCA_910577185.1 uncultured Acetatifactor sp. | reverse complement strand
CAATATCAGCTCTATCGTTCTTTTCGTGATTCTGACTTGACTTCCTATTTTCTTTTTTACTATAATAGACCTTGGATCATAGAGCCTGCGAAGCGGGGTCTATGATGGACGAAAATATATTTATGGAAAAGTTTACGAAAGAAAAGAGAGGGAGGAAGCTATGTATCAGGTAGTATTTGTAGATGATGAGGCATTTGTGCTGGAAGATTTAAAAAAAGCAATCGACTGGTTCGGCTTCAACATGGAAATCGCACTGGCGGCAACAGATCCGCTGGAAGTGCTGGAATATATGCGCGAACACCCCGTACACCTGATTCTGACGGACATTTCCATGCCCCAGATGATGGGAACGGAACTGATCCGCAGGGCCAGGGACGTCAATCCTTCGGTTTCCATTCTGGTCCTGTCCGCCTACGATACTTTTGACTATGTGCGTTCCGCCATGCGGGGCGGCGCCGAAAACTATCTCCTCAAGCCGCTGGACCCGGACGAATTGTCGGAATCCATCAGCACCATTGCAAAACATCTGGAAGACCGCAGTCAGATATCCCAGAATTTCGGTCCTTCCATGCTCACGTTCCGCAGCAGTCTCGTGGAAAGCTGGTGTAAGGGCAGTCTTGGGGAAGACGAGCTCATCACCAGGGCCTCCATGCTGGGCGTCAATCTCCAGCTGGACAATTACACCGTGGTGCTGTTTTCCGTGACCGAAGAATACGCGGACAAAATGCCCCTGCTTTTCGACGCCATACTCTCTGCCTTTGTGGGAACTTATATCTGCCATTTTTATTTTGAATCTCCCAGCCTGTTTATCTGCATCCTGAGCAGTCCCGAGCGTTTCAATATTTTCCGCTTTCAGAACGAGGTGGAAAGACTCCGTCCTATTGTGGATTTTCCCTTCTTCGCGTCTGTGGGCACCACGGAGGATAACTACGCGGATGTGTGCAGCAGTTATCATACCGTCAAGAAATTCCTGCTTCTGCGTTACTCCCCCCATCCCTTCCTGAACTGCCGCTATCTGCTGTTCCCTCTCCACAGGCAGCAGCTGATTGAGCAGAATTTCCAGGAGGTGAATGAGGATGAATATCTGGAACAGATCCGGAAAATCCTGGAAAGCCTGGCTCCGGAGCGGAGATTTTCCCTGTTGCTGGCCGTCACAAACTGGGGCGTCAGCCAGGTGGAAAATCTGCTCACCACTGACCTCATACCCCCCCTATTTGCAGACACGCTGTCTGACGACAGGGATACGGAAGGGATTCTTGCCAGCATCCGCACACTTTTCGGCTCCGTCCGGGAACTTCTGTCGTCCCAGGAACTTCCCCAGGGCGCGGCGCAGCAGTATGTGAAGCTGATCATGGAGGAAGTCCATAATTTCTCCAACAAGGATGTCTCCTTAAAGACTCTGGCTGCCCGGCTGAACATGCATCCCTCTTATCTGGGCTCCATCTTCCATCAGCAGACAAGCTACTATTTTAACGATTATCTCAACGAAGAACGTCTCAAGTATGCCGCCAGGCTGATGGAAAACGGAAATATCCGGCTGAAGGATATCGCCGACATGACGGGATTCTCCAGCCAGACTTATTTTAACCGACAGTTTAAAAAACATTTTAATGCCTCACCCAACGCTTACCGCCGGGAACTGAAGCTGAAAAAGGAGTAAGCTTTTGTCCGCGCCGCCTTACTCGTACAGCCAGTCCAGTTTATCCAGGGTCTCCCCGGACAGTCCGGCGTTCCTGGGTCTGATCTGTATCCCTGCGGGAACCACACCCACTATGGTGTAGCCGCCGGTACCCATGTAGATTTCATGGATTCCTTTCTCATACTGGAAGACATGAATATTCATGTCCGGACATCCTTCTGCCTGCATGGCGTTCAGGAACACCGCGTTCAGTCCTCCCCGGTCGTCTGCATGGGTATTGGTTTCCAGGTCCGGCACCTGAAGCCATTCCACGCCCCTGGCATTCATGTAGGCCAAAAGCAGCTGGGAGTCCTGGAGAAATTCCACCCGCACCGTCGCGCCTTCGCCGATGGCTTCCCCCAGCCCGAACCGGATTCCCGTAAGCTCTTTCAGCTCCGAAGCCACATTGGTGATGGGCGACGCCATATCCGTAAAAATCTTCTCTCCCTTTTTCACGGTGTAGGTCTCGCAGCTCCCCTCCAGCAGCCGGAACGGCGCCTTCTGCAGGGGCGGCACTTCCTCTTCCTCTCCCTGCACATCACAGGGATATTTTCCGGCCTTCATTTCTGCCAGATGTTTCCTGAAGTTTTCCAGTTCCTTCTCATATTCCGGCAGGCACTGTGTCCAGTGGCCGAATTTTTCCCCGTTGGGGAAGGGAATCTTGCGCTGGGGAGTCTGCATGCTGTTGGCATACAGATAGGTGTCCCTGGTCAGTTCCGCCAGTTTTCTGTAAAAACCAAGGCTTTCTTCCCAGGGTGTCAGCGCCTCTTCCAGAAGCGTCAGGTCACCCCTGAGACGCTCATCCATGGTATATTTGTACTGCAGGATTTTGTGGGCCGCCTCCAGTTTTTTTACGTAACTCATGGTCATATACCAGATGGCTTCCATGTCCGTCACGTAGCCGTCCAGTTCCGCCTGTCTGTCAGCCGGCACTTTTCCTTCGGCCCGCCGTATGGCTTCCAGGGCTTCCCCCGCCAGCATCTCCACTTCCCGCATCATGTCGTAAGGGGTCTCTCCGTAATGGGGTTCTCCCGCCAGCTCTTTTTTCACATAATCATCCGGCTGCTCTCCCGGCGTGGACGCGGAACGCCACAGCTCATAATTGGGACGGTACCTTTTTACATTGGTAAACTGGCTCATGGTCATCCCCAGGCTCATGGTCTGCCTGTTGCCCTCGGTGATGCCCACCCGGCGCAGAATGCGGGGACCGCACTGTCCGGCGGCTTCCAGGGCCTTTAAGATGTCTTCCGCCACGCCGGCATCGCATCCGAAATGCCCTGCCAGGCGGTTCTGCCAGTATAGTTTTTCCGTCTCCGGGTCTCTGTCCGGATTCCAGGCGTAACGGAACCATGCCGCGTACCACATCCAGTCCCTCTCCATCTGCAGAAGCCTTGGATTTGCCTTGTCCGCGGAGTAGGGCCAGTCCCAGAAAAACAAAGGATACAGATGAAGTCCGTTTCCTCCCAGACGGTTCTGCCCCGCCTGCATACATTTCTGGATAAAGCCGGGCGCCCCATAGCGGAAGGGCTCCAGATTGGCCACCACATGCACGTTCATGATGTGGGTCTGTCCGTGGGAGGAAAGCCGCACATGGGTATCCTGCCATTTTCCGGAAGGCAGATAGGTGGTCAGGCTCTCGCCGTTATATTTCCACATGGTGTAGAGATTGCCGTATTCGTGCACCGCCTGTTCCATGATGGCATTGGGATCGCAGTCATGTCCTCTCAAAATCAGAGGCGGTTCTTCCGTGAGTCCGGCCTGGCGCACTCCCTCCTTCACCGCGGGAAGAATGGTTTTCAGGAACCAGTCCGTCTTGTTCTGGGTTCCCCGCAGGGCCTCACCCAGGCAGACCATCAGCCCGATATGGGGGAAGGATTTGATAAATTCCACAATGGACTTATAAGTATAATCCGCGTTCAGTTCCGTGATGTTGCTCTGGAGCAGTTCCACATGGTGTTTTTCCGCCAGGGGAAGGGGAATGTGGATGCTGTAAAATTTTAGTACCAGCCAGATGCCCCTGCGGTCGCATTCCTCCGTAAGCCATCCGAACATTTCCCGGTTTTTCTCGTACTCTTCTTCCGTGACCTCCAGCGCTTCCGGATAATCCGCAAGTTTCACCAGAGAGGAGAAGGGCTGGCCGGTCCAGATATAGAACACATTGCAGCGTTCCTGGAGCATCTGGTCCAGGAACTGTTCCCACAGCGCCTTGTCGTAAAACCAGGGGAATCTGGCCGGGGTAATGGGATATTCATAGGTCAGCCGGGGCGGCTCCACTTTGGTCAGCTGGAGTCCCACGGCGGGGCCTCTCAGGCGGAATACCGGTTCGTCCCCGAAGGCCAGGTCCCCGGGCACCACCCGGTTTGATTTCTCCTTCGCAATCCGCTCTGCCAGTTCCAGGGCGCCGTACAAGGCGCCTGTATCCGTGCCGCCCACTGCCACTGCCAGCCGTTCTCCCGGAAGGTAGGTCAGGTAAAAGCCTTCCCCGGAGGGGGCTTTTGTGTGGTACAGGAGCAGGCCCTGGTCTTCCAGGCGCTGAATTCTTTCGCTTTTTCCGCGGACGCCAATATAAATGCTGCATTCTGCCGTCTCAGTGTCTTCTTTCGTCCGGCATACCGCAAAGCCTCTGTCTTTCAGGCTTTTTTCTATCCGGGCCAGGCCCAGTTCGACTCGTTTTCCTGCTGCTTCATCCGTGAGCAGGTTTACTTTGATTCCCATTTAGAATCCTCCATTCTTTTCGTTTTGCGTGGGTGGGTTTTCCACCTTTGGTTTCAGGGTTTGCAGGGCAGGGGCACCCTGGTTTCAGAGTGGGGGGACCTGCATCTGGCTTCAGGGGGCCGCAGGGCAGGGGCTCCGGGTTCCCCAATGCAGCCCTCTCCCGGGAACTTTTTTCACGGTCGACAGGGGATACGTCCGTGAAAAAATTCCCCGGGGCGTGCTGCCAGGTACCGGAATGGGATGTTCCTCCGGATATACCCTTTTCACAGCATGCCACATTGGATGTTCCACCTGGGTATTTTCTCTGGCGCAGGGGGCGCAAATTCTCCCCCTGGATAATTTTTGGGTGCAGGGGCCCGGTAAAAAAGGGGCCCGCCCGGCAGGAGGGTGCTTCCGGTCTGTAGCTGCTATACCCCGTGCAGTCTCCGGTATTCAAAAATGTGCTTCCAGTCTTCCCGGCCCAGGTGGTGTGTGCCCTGGCGCATATGATATCCGATGTGTCCCTGGTGCAGGGGATGTTCCGGCATGGTTGTCCCGGCCTGCTCCTCCAGAATCAGTCCCGGCACACCCCAGAGTTCAAAGGCCCCGGAAGCGGCGGCGCATGCCAGAAATTCTGACCGTGGGTCTGCCCATTCGTCCAGGGAAGCGCTTGCCACATAGAGATGTCTGGGCGCCGTCAGTGCCAGGAGGAAATGCTGGTCAAAGGGCAGTTCCTCCTCCCGGTTGGCATAATTGACGAAATTGCCGCAAAACCAGTGTGCGGAGCCTTCTTTCGCCAGGTTCGCCACACGCTCCCCCGTCTTGCCCCGAAACAGCGCGGCACCGCCTCCCCCGGAGTTATTGGACACCGTCAGTGAAAATCGCTCGTCCAGGGCCCCGCACCACAGCGCCGCCTTTCCCAGCCGGGAATGGCCCATCACCGCCATACGGCCGCTGTCCACGTCCGGCCGGGTGCACAGATAATCTGCCACCCTCCCGGCGCCGTAAGCCCACATGCCCAGCTTTCCCCAGCTGTCGTAAGGATTTCTGCTGCAGAAAGTTCCCAGCCCGTTGGCAAAACCGTCGTTTTTGTCCGGGGCCACTTCCTGATAGCTGATATGTGCCAGCGCAAACCCATTGTCGATAATCTCTTCCCCCGGGCCGTCTGCGGGCGTCTGGGTAAAGCCAAGGTAAACAAACACCGGTACCTTTCCAGACTGAGCTGTCCCTGCCCTGGGCACGAACAGCTCAAATGCAAACGAAAATCCGTTAAACGGTGTCCGGAAGGAAAGTATGATTTTTTCCCGTACAGCCTTTCCGCCGTACGCGTTTTCGTCCCTGTTACAGACCGTTCCTTCTGTGGTCACGGGAAAAGCAGGGCTGTAACCCGCAAATTCCCTGCAGAGAATTTCTTTTATCTCCTGTCTGCGCCGGAGCATGTCCTCCCGGTCTTCCACCCTTCTGCCATCTGCCAAGGTGAGCAGACCAGGCAGTTTTCTCTGTTCCAGTTCTCTCTCAATATCCTGCCATGTCATCATTTCTTCCCTCTGTTTCATTATCGCAAAATGAATCCCTGCTCATTTTGGATGTGTGCTGTCCCGGCGCCGTTTCCGGGACCGGTTTCAGATTCCCCGCAGCAGCGCGTCCAGGTTGGCGTTTACACCCAGACGGCCTGCCGTCTCCAGGCTCACCGCCACCAATTTCCCTTTGTTCACCGGAATTTCCAGCACAAAAGGAAGCTTCTTCTTGGCGCCGCGGCTGTCGTCAAATCCTCCCCTGGCATAAGTGTAGGCTTTGCACGTCCCGGCAAGGGCCGTATCCACGAACCAGCCGCCCAGTATGTCTATGTATCCCTCCCGGGCATTGTAGAGCATGTTCAGGGAATATTTTTGGTATTCCTCCCCTGATGCCGCAAAAAATACCTGCTGGCACTTTTTCAGGCCCAGGGACTCTCCCTGTACGGAAATCCGGATGTTTTTATCCGTTCCCCAGCATAGTACCGCCGTTTTGCCCTCTGCCGTTATTTTTTCTATGGCATTTTCCAGTTCCGTTTTGTTATCCGCGGTGAGCAGGGGCAGAATCACCCTTCCGGAGCGTTCCTCCGTCACGGATTTGTGTTCCAGCGCTTCCGGGGCAATGCGGCCCTCTGCGGGATATACGGTAAATTCCATTTTTTCTCCGTAGAGACTGCCTTCCTCAAAGGAGGAAAGAGCCGTCTCCGACAGGATATCCTCCGGCAGGGCTGCCACAGGTTCCGCGGCGGCCGCTTCCGGGGTTCCGGCAGTCTGTACGGCTTCCGTCACATCCCTGACACAGCCTTCCAAAGTGATCCGGGTCACATGGCCCTCCTTTGGCATGGTCAGTTCCAGGGTGCCCAGGAATGCGGAGGATGCGGCATCCACCCCGCCTGCAAGCAGGAAATTCTCCCCGGCAAAGGCGGCCTGCACCTGCAGCTGCCTGTCAAGGCTGCTGTCGTTTAAAAGCCATACTTCCACAGGAACTTTTTCCCCTGCATAGACATAGGTTCTGGGACAGTAGAAATTCATCCTCACCGGAACCAGACTGTCACGGTAGGCAAAATAGGCCCTCTTCGGCTCCCGCTCGCAGTCCACCAGAGTCTTCATCCATCCTGACGGCCAGGCGTCAATCAGCAGATGAATGGCCGTATGGCTGATAATGTCGGCCCGTCTGCGGAAGGCATCCGTCATCAGCGTCGTGGCCCTGGCCTGGTAGCGCTGGCTCTCCCTGATCCAGTCTTCCATGGTATTCTGTTCCTGATACCAGTCTCCCTGCAGGGAATGTGTCTGGGCCCGCACGATCTTGTCCGGATACCAGTGGCCCTCCGCGTCTGTGGCCAGCCACTCCGCGGGATACCTGGAAGTCATCACATGAAGATTGTCCAGGCCCTCCGCGCCGTACTCCCCGCAGCCCGCCATCCAGCCTTCCTTGATGGCAGGCAGATACCCGGCCATCAGTTTGCCTATGGGCATGGCGTGATGGGAATACCACATAGTGTAACAGTGGAAATCCGGCATGCCTTCCACGGTGGGCGGCTCATAATCTCCCTCCACATTCTTCACCACACGCCCCGGATTTTCCGTGTAAATTGCCTGCCTGGCAGCCACGAAAAAGGCCTCCAGCTCATCCCGCATCAGATGTCTGTGTCCCTTGGTGACGCTTCTGACAGATCCCTTGGACCTGGGGTCCTCCGTCTTTCTTATGGTCATGGGCTCATTGATCAGCGTCACCATCACCGAAGAAGGATGATTGCGGATCAGATGCTCCAGCTCCACGCACTGCCGGACCCCTTCCGCAAACTGGGGCCTGCGCATAAAACTGAAAAGAGGAAGGTCACACTGGTGCATCATGCCCAGCATGTCAAAATAATCATAAATCTCCCGCTGCACCGGCCTCTGGGTCACGCGGTAATAGTTCATATTACATAATTTTGCTATCAAAATATCGTCAACCAGGGTATCCCGGTCTCCGTTCATCACACACTGCTGGAGATGTCCCATCTCGTTGGCCCCCCGCAGGACCACAGGATGGTTGTTCAGGAAAAATTTTCCCCTGGGCGTACTGTTTTCATCGCTGACAAATTTGCGGATTCCCACTGTCTCCGTCAGGCGGCTGACACATACGGCGCCGGAATCCTCCCCGTGATTTTGCGCCGGCTCAAGCTCCAGCAGCGCGCCGTAGAGCCAGGGCGTCTCCGGCTCCCAGAGTCTGTAGTCCCTGATATCCACGACAAATCTATATTCGTTCTGCCCCACGCCTATGTACGGCACCGGATGCACATAATCCGCAATGGCCTCCCCGGCAAAGTTCCTGGGCAGAATCCGCAGGCGCAGCCGGTAATCCCGCTGCAGGGTATCCGTGTAATTTCTGACACCCACCCTCACCTGGGCCACATGGGCGTCAATGTCCGGACAGACAAAGACGTCTTCCAGATACAGGCAGGGTCTGTACTCCAGCGTTACCTTCCCTGTGATGCCGGCTCCCGCGGGGCAGTGATGCCATCCCATCTGCGGATCATCCCAGCCCGGGCCCGTGGCAGCGTAGAGCTTGTCACCGTCCAGTAAATCTCCCACTCCCATCATGGGAATGTCATTCTGGCACTCCACCACCAGCTCGTTGTCTTCTCCGGCCTGTACATAGTCGGAAACATCAAAAGAAAAGGGGGCGAACAATCCTTCGTGGCTTCCCACAAAAGAGCCGTTCACATACACCCTTGCAATATAATCCACACTCTGGAACTGCAGCACTGTCCTTTCCTGCGCCTTTCTTTCCCGGCAGGAAAAAAAGATCCTGTAATATCCCTTCCACTTTCCGTTCTCCCCGGCGGGACCCCTGTAATCGGGAAGCGTCACCTCTTCCCAGACAGCATCCGTCCGGTCTCTCTGCGTGAAAACCTCTCCCTTTTCCAGATAGCGGAATGTGAAATGCTTCAGTTCCCTGACCTCCGTCCCCGTGTCCTGTCCCGGAAGGCAGTCTGCCATAAAAGGACGGTATCTCTCCCGCAGGGCCTCCAGCTCCCTCCGGAAAGCCTTCCTGCGCTCTTCAAAAGGAATGTCCTGCCTGAAAGACACCTGCCCGTAAGGAAACGGTATCCGGCTCTCTGCAAAAACTCTGTCATTTTTTTTCACCGGAGGTATTTCACTGTGTGCCTCCGTCACCTGAATCCGGTTGTCCGCTATGTCCTGAAAAATATCCTTCTGTCCCATAATTCCCTGCCTTTCCGCAACATACCAAAATCCTGTCCCCGCAAGCCGGAAACGGCAAATTTACCCTCCATGGAAAGAGGACACACGGAGGGTATCTGTCATTTACGGTAAAATACCCCGCAGACGCCCGGCTGCACATGTCCGCCGCCCGGGCCCATACGGGGTATCCCTTATGGTATCCGCCTGTCCTTTATGTTTATATTCTAACATGAAAGAAACAGACAGAAAAATTATAATAATTTCAGAAAGTTTACTTAATACAAGCAGAGGCCGAAATATTCCTCTGCATTGTCATGGCACACATTCCTGATTACTCTCGCCAAATCCTCTTCCCCGGAAAAATACTCTCCCCTTTCCACCAGTTCCCCCAAATAGCTGCAGAGCACCCGGCGATAGAGTTCATGGCGGGGATAGCTTAGGAAACTCCTGGAATCTGTCAGCATTCCCACCGAAAGAGCCACCGGATAAAGATTTGCCGCCGCCTCAAACTGCCGTCTGATGCCATGGGCCTGGTCATTGAACCACCAGGGTGCCCCCAGCTGTACCCTGCCCCGCACCGGCCCTTCACAAAAACCTGCCGCCAGCACGGCAAAAGTCTCCATCTGTGCCGCGTTCAGGGGATAAAGTATGGTCTTTGGCAGCGCGTCTTCCGCGGTCAGCCTGCTCAAAAGCTCTCCCACGCTTTTGATCCCGGTGGAATCGTCTGTACAGTCAAAGCCGCAGGCCACGCCGATTCCCGACTCCCGGCTCTTGTTCGCCCCCTGATAGGTTCCGATGTGAAGCTGCATCACAAAGCCATTTCTGTGATACATTCTGCCCGCTTCCATCAGAAATGCGCTGCGGTAGCAATCCCGCTCGCGGGCATCCAGCCGCTCTCCCGCCATGGCTTTGCGGAAAATATGCTCTGTCTCTTCCTGACTGTAATCATGCCATGCAAAATCCTCGATTCCGTTGTCGCTGATCATGCTTCCCATATCCCGGAAGAAAACCAGCCTGCGCTCCAGGGCATCCATCATCTCCCGGAAACTCCTCACCGGCATACCTGCCGCCCCGGACAGGATTCCCATGTACTCCGCAAATCCGGGCTTTTCCGCATAGAATGCCTTATCCGGCCGGAAAGCCGACGCAATCCGGATGCCTTCGGTTCCTTCCTCCCGCATCTTCTTATGATATATCAGAGTGTCCGACGGATCCTCCGTGGTGCACACAAACTCCACACGGCTCACTTTCATACAGTACCGGGGCGTCATGTGGCGCTCCCGGATCAGTTCTTTGGTCTGTCTGTAAATGCTTTCCGCGTTTTCCCGGTTCAGCGGCTCCTCTATATCGAAATAACGTTTTAATTCCAGCGCACACCAGATATAGATGGGATTTCCAATCAGTTCCGGAAAAATTTCCGCAAATTTCAGATACTTTTCATAATAGGAGGCATCCCCCGTAATATATTTTTCCGGAATCCCGAAACACCGCATGGCGCGCCATTTATAATGGTCATGGGCCAGCCACATTTCCCCGATATCCTCAAATTCCTTATTTTCATAAATCTCCCGGGGAAGCAGATGACAGTGGTAATCGATAATGGGCAGTTCTGACGCATACTGCTCATAAAGCCGCTTTCCTGTGGCATTGGTCAATAATAAATTTTCACGAAACATGTTTTTCCCCATTTCTGCGCGGCCTTTTGCGCATGTCAAGTTTGTGGATGCCGCGCAGACACAAACTTGGGATTGAAAATATTCAATTTTCAATCTTTTCCCTTTCCTGCGCCGCATATGACGTTTTTCTGTCCCGGCGGACTGGCCGGAAGACCCCGAAACTGCCCCTGCGCCATGTCCGGAACCCGCCTTGCGTCTGTCGCGCCGCGTCTTTGGTGTGCCCCTTATCCCAAGGGGACAGACCCGGTCAGAATCCCGTCACCGCGCCGCCGTCCACCGTGAGCACGGTTCCTGTGACAAACTTTGCGGCATCGCTGCACAGATACACACAGGCCCAGCCCACATCCGACGGCTCCCCGAATTTGTTCATGGGCGTTCTCCCCAGAATCTTGTTTTTGCGGGCGTCATCCCCGTCCGTGGCCCTGCGGAACATGGGCGTGTCAATCCAGCCCGGTGCAATGCCGTTCACGCGGATACCGTCTCCGCTGACTTCGCTGGTCAATGATCGGATCAGGCCCAGAATCCCTGATTTGGCCGTGGCATATCCGCACACATAGGGCATTCCGATGTAACCCGTCATGCTGGTCATAAACAGAATGCTGCCCTTTTTGTTGGCGCGCATGTGGGGCAGAATCGCCCTGGTCAAGGCGTATGCCCCCACCAGATGCACATTCAGCACATTGGTATAGTCATCCACGCTCATGTCCTCCACCGGTTTTTTGCAGTGGTTTCCCGCATTGTTTACCAGAATGTCAATCCTGCCGTATTTCTCTGTCAATTCCGCCACAAACTCTTCCGTCCTGTCCGTGCAGGTAATGTCAAACTGCTCATAGGATACCCTGTCTCCATACCCGGCAAGCGTCTCCCTGTATTTCTCGGCAGGGGACGAGCTCACCACCGTCACGCTTCCCCCCGACTGTACAATGCAGTCCGTCATGGCCAGTCCCAGTCCTGTGGCGCCTCCTGTAATGACTGCCCTTCTTCCTTCCAATGAAAAAATATCCGTCATCTGTTTTCTCTCCTTCTTTTTTGATACAGTTTTTCTTCCCCTCAACATCCCAAAACCGCATTTCCTGCTGTTTTGCCGGACAATCCTGCCCCTATCCCCGGCATCTCTTTTCCTGGTATTTATAGGGAATGCAGAATTCCTTGTGTCCCAGCGCTTCCCCTTTGGTCCTTTTGCCCCCGCAGACCCGGCCGATATACCTTCCCAGCTCCTGCGCCGTCTCTTCCATGGTGGCGCGGCCCTCCAGCACAAGTCCGGCGTCAAAGTCCATATCTTCTTCCATTTTCACATAAGTCTCATGGTTCCCCGTGACCTTCACCACCGGCGCCACCGCGCTGCCCGTCACATTCCCCCTGCCGGTGACCAGTATGGTCAAATGGCAGCCGCAGCTGATCAGGTCCATGAGGCCTTCATTATCGTTGGGATTGGTAATGCCGAACTGCATAAAATAGGGATCCGGTGTACTGTCCAGAAGCCACAGTCCCTTTCCCGGCGGCGTCATCGCCACCTTCAGCACGCCCCTGATAGGCCTGGAACCGCTCTTGGCCAGCGCCCCCATACTCTTTTCCTCTATGGTGCTCAGTCCCCCGGCAAAATTCCCGGGACTTACGGAATACTGCCGCACGCTCCTGCAGTATGCCAGGGCTTTGTCGTAAGTGTATGCCAGTTCCTTTCCGGCCTTTTCGTCCGCCGCCCTTTCCAGCAGCATTTTTTTCAGCCCCACGGCCTCCACGATTTCCTCAAAAATGGATGTTCCCCCCAGCTCCCCCAGCATATCGTAAAATTTTCCCACGGCCACATTGCCCGCCAGGCCGCTGGTAAAGTCGCTTCCGCCGCATTCCGCCCCCACCACCAGATCCGCAAATCCCATGGGCGCCATGGGCGTGTCCTTCAGCTGTTTTGTCATTTCAAGCACGATTTCCACGCCCCTGCGGATGCTGGGCGTGGTGCCTCCCGTTTCCTGGATAAACATAAACTCCGCTGCTTTCCCTTTTCCCGCAGCCGCAGCTGCCAGACGGTCTGCACGCACATATTCGCATCCCAGCCCCACTGCCAGTACCGCCCCCACATTGGGATGTGTCACCAGACTCAGCAGCAGACGGATGGCATATTCATTGTCCGTACAGCCGCCGAACCCGATCACTTCCACGTCCGGCAGATTCACGGTCCGCACAATCTCCCGGGCCACATGGGAGGCACATTCCACGGTATAGACCACCAGGACCTTATTCCGGATTCCCAGTCTGCCGTCTTCCCGCAGATACCCCTTCCAGGTCAGGTTTTTCCACTCTGACATGTTTCATTCACCTTTCCGTTCCGGCCTTATGCCGGTGTCTTTTTGCCGGGTTTCCCCGGAATTCTCCAAATCCATGGCCTTCCCCGCTATTCTGTCTGATAAGAAATATCCCCCGCTGCCCCCGTGTGAATATCCAGACCGGAGCTGCGCTCATCATAACAGCTCTTCATGCAGTGAAGATGAACCCACTGGCCGGGTCTGATGTCCGCCGTGGCCTCCCCGATGGGAACGCCGTATTTTGTCACCGGCTCCCCTTTCCCCACCGGCCTTACGGCCACTTTATGTCCCCTGGGGATTTCCTCTTCCGCCGTCTCCCGGGATTCCCCGCCTCCGCCGAAAAGCAGATACGTCCCCCTGGGTATGGTGGTCAGGGCCGTGGCCACATTGTCCCGGGCATCAATCTGAAATGCCCTTGCTTTCTGATTCTCCATTTTAAACTTCCTCTTCCCGCTCCTGTCAGGGCTGCCGACCGGAAAATTCCCGGTTCCGGCACTTTGTATTTCCGGCCCTTTTTTCGTCACAGAACGCCGAATTTTTCAAATGCCTCCGTCACCGGCATCCCTGCCTCCACAGCCTTCCGTAGTCCCTTTTCTTTGGAGGCTTTTTCCAGCGCTTCTTCCACCACTTCCGCCGCCACTTCCTTCGGAATGACCAGCACGCCGTCCACATCCCCGAAAATATAATCCCCGTCGTGAATGGTCACCTGCCCAATCTCAATGGTACAGCGGAAATCCACCACCTGGGTCCGGACACTGGAATCCTGGGCATAACAGCCCCAGGAAAATACGGGCCAGTTCTGCTCCAGCACCTGAGGCGTATCCCTGTGCCATCCATCCACCACCGCACCGTTCCCTCCTCTTGTCCTGGCCGTGGCAGTCAGCAGTTCTCCCCAGTAAGCGCAGCGCCCTGTGCCGCCTGCTGCTATGTAAATCTCGTTGGGCCGGATCTGGTCCAGACATTCGCAGAGTCTCCCAAAAGGCTTCTCCTGCACACCGAACACATCGATCATCAGCACTGTCATGGCCTTTCCCGCCAGTTTCATGTCATCCCGTATAGGCCGGATTTTCTGGGGCAGGAACTGGTGCATATATCCCTTCGCATCCAGAATATCCCCCACCACCGGCGTGTACAGCTTTTCTTTCATCAACGCAAACAACTCTGTCTCCTGCATTTTTTCCTCCATTTCTGCGCGTCCTTTTGCGCATGTCAAGTTTGTGGATGCCGCGCAGACACAAACTTGGGATTGAAAATTTTCAATTTTCAATCTTATACCTCCTTCGCATCAATCAGTACTGGTATGGCAGGGCACTTTGATGACAGACCAAAGGTCTGACATAGCCCGCCTCTCACTGATTTGGCTTTATTTTCAGAAAATTCAGATAATTTTATTTTTATTTCTGTCATATATCACATAGAATCATATCACATGGGTGTCCTGTTTTCAACCATCATTTTAGCCTTTCTTTCCGGCATTTTTAACTGTTACCAGTTTTTCATTTCTGTGATATATTACAGATTGATTTTTTGTTCTCCCTATGATATCATAGCACTAACTTCTATACACCGGCCATGCCAGACAGCGAGACACTGCACGGAGACATGTCCCGCTGCGGAAAGGAAACGTATTGAAAACTCCCACTTTAAAGGAAAAAGCTTACCAGCATATCCGGCACAAGCTGAAAATGTGTCAGTATATGCCCGGGGAAGCCGTCAATGAACTGAAAATCATGGAAGAGACCGGCATCGGCAGGACTCCGGTCCGGGAAGCGCTTCTGGCCCTGAAGGAAGAAGGACTGATTGAAATCCGTCCCAGGAAAGGAACCTTTGCCTGTGCCATCACCGAATTTCAGATTAATGAGATGTACCAGATCCGCAGACTCCTGGAACCCATTTCGGCCGTCAAATATAAGCAGCGGTTTGACAAGGGTACCCTGCTGGATTATGACTCCCTGTTTGAGCATCTGGATATCCGGGATGACGAAAAATATTTTGATCTGGACGTAAAATTCCATCAGGCGCTCATCAATGCCACGGGCAATCCCATGCTTATGGATTTTTACGGAAAGGTCATGTTCACCCAGTACCGTGTAGGCATTTACAATGCCATCCGCGGCATGGCGCAGAAAGAAAATTATTACCTGGAACACCATGATATCATCCGCGCCCTCCTGGAGGAAGATGACAAAGCCATCGAGGAAGCCTGCGTCCGTCATATCAGCAGAAGCCATATCATTTCCCTGAAAGCACTGAAATACGGGAACGGCGCATCTCCGGAAGCCGACTGACATCCCCGCTGGTACCGGCCGGAAATATGGAAATATATCAGATACAATACCATTATGCCCCCATTGCACAGGGGCGTCTTTGAAAGGAGAACCCAATATGAAAATCGAGAAATTTGAAACCTGGTGGGTAAAGCGTGACAAATGCCTTTTTGACGAGAAACGCAGGGGTAGCGGCGCCATGGACTGGGACGTGATCGTCATCAGGCTCACCACCGACACCGGAATCGAAGGGCTGGCCACTGCCCTGGCAGCCAGAAGCGGCAATGTCACCGAAAGCTATCTCCACGACAACATTGCCCCGGTGGTCCTGGGCAGGGATCCCCATGATCGTGAAAAGATATGGCATGATCTCTGGAACATTGACCGGCACCTGACCTTTTTCCCTGTGTATCTGCCCGGTCCCGTGGATGTTGCACTGTGGGATATCTGTGCCAAAGAGGCAGGTCTGCCCCTCTACAAATATATCGGCGCTTACCGTGAGGAACTGCCGGTCTACGCCAGCAGCCTTTTCTACGACACCGCTGACGACTATATTCAGGAGGCGCTGGCCTACAAGAGCAAAGGCATTAAAATCTACAAAGCCCATCCCCCCGGCCCCTACACGCTGGACATGGAAATTCACCATGCCCTCCGGGAGGCGCTGGGAGACGACATGATTCTCATGAGCGACCCGGTGGCGGAATACACCCTGGACCAGGCCATTGCCGTGGGCCGTGACCTGGAACGTCTCAACTATAAATGGTTCGAGGAACCTTTCCGTGACTTTGAATTATATAAATACACCCGTCTCTGCGAGGCCCTGGATATTCCCATCGCCGCCACCGAGACCACAAGGGGCGCCCACTGGGGTGTGGCCCAGGTCATCGCCCAGAAGGCAGCCGATATTGTCCGCGCCGATGTGTCCTGGAAAGACGGCATCACCGGCACCCTGAAAATCTGCCATATGGCGGAGGCCTTCGGAATCAACTGTGAGATTCATACCACTACCATGAACTTTATGGATCTGGTAAATCTCCATGTGTCCTGCGCGGTCCGCAACTGCGAATATTTTGAGTATTTCGTCCCTGAGGAAGATTTCCGGTTCCCCATGAAGGGCCTGCTTCCCATCGACGAGAAGGGAATCATTCATGTGCCGCAGACCCCCGGCATCGGCGGGGAACTGGACTGGGAGCTGATAGAAAGACAATGCCACAGTTACAGGAAGGCAGAGCTGTAAACCATTTCCACAGCTTTTTTCCAGGCGGCATATCGTTCCTGCCTGCCCGCTTCCTCCATTCGGGGCTGATATTTTTTGTACTCCATCCGGGAAAACAGTTCTTCCCTGCGATAAATCCCTGCGGAAAGTCCCGCCAGGTAAGCCGCTCCTATGGCCGACAGTTCTTCCTGTCCCGCGGCGCTTACATTTACCTGCGCCAGATCGCTCTGGGTCTGCATCAGATAGGCATTTCCGGTGGGTCCCCCATCCGTCCGGAGCTCCTGCAGGGCACAGCCGCTGTCCTGTCCCATGGCATTCAGCACATCCGCCACCTGAAAAGCGATGCTGTCCAAAGCGGCCCTGACAATCTCCGCCCGTCCCGTGGTGCGGCTCATACCGCACAGCAGGGCCTTTGCCTCCCCTTTCCAATAAGGGGCGGACAGACCGGTAAAAGCAGGCACCAGCACGCTTGTGTCCACGGGATTTGCCTGCCGGGCCAGCGCCTCTGTCTCTCCCGGGGAAGCAATCAGTCCCAGATCCTCTTTCAGCCAGGTGATCACCGCTCCCGTATAGTTAATGTTTCCCTCCAGCACGTAGGTCACTCTGCCGCCCAGCCCCCAGGCCAGGGACGTGGCCAGGCCGTTCCTGCTCTGCACGAAAGCTTTCCCGATATTCATCATCACCGAAGAGCCTGTCCCGTAAGTGGCCTTTACCATGCCGCTTTCATGACATCCCTGCCCGAACAGCGCCGCATGGGAATCTCCCAGCATGGACAGAATCGGAATCTCTTTATCCAGGAAGCCCTCGAAGTCCGTGGTTCCGAAACAGCTGTCACTGTCACAGACCCCGGGCAGGGCCTCCATGGGGACACCGAAAATCCTGCAAAGCTCCGGATCCCAGGTCAGCGTGCGCAGATTGAAAAGCTGGGTGCGGGATGCATTGGAAAAATCCGTCCTGTATATACGGTTTTTCGTTAATCTGTACAAGAGCCAGCTGTCCACCGTGCCGAAATGCAGTTTTGTATCTCTGGGCAGCCCCGGAACCACCTGCTCCATAAGCCAGGCCATTTTCGCCCCGGGAAAATAGGCCGACAGCGGAATCCCGGATTTTTCAAAGACCAGCTGTCCGCATTCCTTTCGTCTCTCCACTATTTTCTCGGCCCGGTTGCACTGCCAGACGATGGCAGGATTCAGGGGCCTGCCATCCTTGTCCCAAAGAACCGTAGTCTCTCTCTGGTTGCTGATCCCTATGGCGGCCAGGCTTTCCCGGGAAATGCCTGCCCCTTCCACCGCCATCTTCACTGCCCGGATTACGTTCCGGTATATTTCTTCCGGGTCATGGGAGACCCAGCCCAGTTCGTTGATCATCTGCCTGTGGGGCACATCGGCCCGGTGTACGATGTTTCCTTCCCCGTCAAACAGTACTGCCTTGGTTCCCTGGGTACTCTGGTCGATTCCGATGATATATTTCATAACAAACCCTCTGCCTTCTGGTTTCGCCGGCGCCTTTACGCGGGGCCGGTTTTTTCATGGTAATCCTCCATTCCTGTTCAGTGCGCGAATTTGGGCCTAAGCACAAATTTGCCTGTGAAAAATTTATTTTTCACAGTATGCTTCCCGGACAGATTTCGCGATTCCCTCCGCGTCCAGTCCGTAATGGGCAAAAATCTCCTTGTTTGTGCCGCCGATCATGTGTCCGTCCGGAAGCGCCAGGGAGAGCAGTCTCCTGGGACTGTGGGCGGACAGCGTCTGGGCTGTGATGCTCCCCAGTCCCCCGAAAGGAGAATGCTCTTCCACCGTCACCACCAGTTTCACCGTCTCCGCGGCTTTCAGAAGCGTCTTTTCATCCAGGGGCTTCACACAGTACATATCCAGAAGTCCCACGTCATACCCTTCCTCCCGCAGCGTTTTTGCCGCCTCATATGCCCCCGGCACCATCTCCCCGCAGGCCACCAGCAGGATATCCGCCCCTTCCAGCAGCACATTTGCCCGGTTCAGGGTAAAATCCATCTCCCGGCTGTACACATCCTCCGTAGCCGAACGGCTCACCCTCACATAGGCCGGCAGATGATCCTTCAGCAGTTCTTTCATCAGTTTTTCTGTCTGGAAGCGGTCACTGGGCAGATATACCCTCATATCCGGCAGGGCCGCAAAAGCCGCAATATCCTGACAGGAATGGTGCGTCATGCCCAGGGCGCCGTAACTGACGCCCCCGCTGATGCCCACCAAAGTCACATTGGATTTGGAATACGCCACATCCACCTTTGCCTGCTCGTAGCTTCTGGTGGAAAGAAAACAGGCCGGGGAAGCCGCAAATACCTTTTTCCCGCAGGAAGCAAGTCCAGCGGAAACTGTCACCAGGTTCTGCTCCGCAATTCCCATCTCCACAAACTGCCCGGGATACTTTTCCGCAAAAGCGGACAGGGACGCAGAACCTCTGGAATCGGAGCATACCACCACAATATCCCTGTCCTGTTCTGCCGCTTCCATCAAAGTATCACAAATCACCTGACGGTTGGTTATCTTATTCATGGTCTGCCACCTCCTCCAGTTCCCGCACTGCGGTCCGATACTGTTCCTCCGTCATCACGCCGTGATGCCAGCTCTTGTTGCCCTCCATAAAGGAAACCCCCCTGCCTTTCACGGTGTGGGCCAGCAGCACGGTGGGACGGCCTTTCACGGAGGCCGCTTCCCTGTATGCCGCAAGGAGCTGCCCGCAGTCATTTCCGTCCTCCACAGAAATCACATGCCAGCCGAAAGACCTGAACTTTTCCCCCATGTCATCACTGCACATGACTTCCTTTGTGGTTCCGCTGATCTGAAGGCGGTTTAAATCCACCGTGGCGCAGAGATTGTCCAGATGATAGTGGGATGCCGCCATCATGGCCTCATAATTGGAACCTTCCGCCATCTCCCCGTCTCCCAGCACCACATAAGTGCGGTAATTTCTGCCGTCCATTTTTGCTGCCAGGGCCGTCCCCACCCCCAGGGCCAGACCATGTCCCAGGGAACCGGAATTCATCTCGATTCCCGGCACATCCGTATTCGGATGACCGATAAACCGGGAGCCGTAGGCACTGAAAGTCCGGATGGCCTCCTGTTTGTCAAAAAAACCCTTCTCCCCCAGCACCATGTACAGTGCGTCCGCACAATGTCCCTTGCTGAGGAAAAAACGGTCCCTGTCCGGGGAAGTCCAGTTGTCCGGGGACACGTTCATCACCCCGAAATACAGTACTGTCAGAATATCCATTACACTTAAATCCCCGCCCACATGGCCTGCAGAGGAGAGATAGACTTCCTCTATCACATCCCTGCGCAGCCGGCGGGCTTTTTTTGTCAATTCGTCCATATTAAAATCCTTTCCTTGGGGTGTTTGATTCACAGGAATAGCCGCTGACCCTTCCCTTTATTTCCGCTTCATTGTCATCATACAGATCGGGCTTCACGCCTATGTATTTGCATGCCTCATACAGCACGGGCACCACATCCTTGTGGATTCCCACACAGTGATGAATGTAAGGTCCCTCCACAATCTTTGCCTCCAGGCGCTTCCAGTTTTTTACCTCCACCCAGACATAGGTTCCCTTGGTGTAAGGCCCTTCCACACCGGCCGCATTGCCCATCAGCATGGAATATTCCCCATTATCCCCATCAAAACGGCAGAGAGTCATCTCTCCTTTTTTTGCCTCTGCCTCCACTGCCCCCGGATGGGAAAATGCCAGGGGATAGCCGATGGTGGGTTTGCAGGACGCGCAGGAAAGGGGCCAGGGGCCGCAGTGCTGGAGTAATTCCCCGTTCTCATTGTCAGGATGGCGCACCGTCCAGTCGGCAAAAAAGGTTCTGGCCTCATCCATGCCGGCAGCCTCCGCCAGGACGGCGGTTATGGCGCCGTGAATATCCGTCTCGCATACCACCGGCAGCCCTTCCTCGTTCAGCAGACTGTTGGCGGCGCAGGGCATGATGCCGATCTCCCCCTGGAGGGCATTCCAGCACTGAATCGCCACTGCGTTACAGCCGTAGCGGTCTGCCAGATTTCTCATTGCCACCTTCAGGGCCGCCACTGTCTCCAGTTCTTCCTCCTTTATGGCAATGTGGAAATGTTCCCTGCAGTAGGCCACTGTCTCTGCCACCCTGGTGCCCTCTGTCCTGGCCTTTTCCATCTCTGCCTTCAGTTCCGGCATGGGGATGGGTGACAGCTGAATGTTAAACTTCTCCAAAAGTTCTCCCTCATTGCACATGGTGGACCAGAAATCAAACGGACGGGGACCGATCTGCAAAATCCTGGTTCTGCGGAATGCTTTTACCACATTACAAACCGCCAGAAAGTTGCGGATGCCTGCTTCAAATTCCGCATCTTCCAGCCTGCAGTTGCAAAGATAGGTAAAAGGCACGCGGAATCTTCTCAGCACCTTACCGGTTGCAAACAGCCCGCACTGGCTGTCCCTCAGGCGCACGCCGTTCTCATCCGGCCTCTCATCCCTGGGTCCCCAGAGCAGCACCGGAACATTCAGTTCCTTCGCCAGCCTTGCCACCTCATACTCCGTGCCGAAATTCCCGTGCGGGAGAAACAGTCCATCCACCTTTTGCTCACAAAACCTGGCCGCAATGCGGATTCTGTCCTCCTCGTCATGGAGCAGCCCATCCTCCGAGATATCATTGATATCCACAAATTCCACTCCCATGCTTCTAAGCTTCTCCCTTGTGAGATCCGCGTACTTCACCGCATCCGGTGCAGAAAAAATACTCCTCCTTGTAGGTGCATACCCCAGTACAATCTTCGCCATACCCAGTCCTCCTGTGATCCGTTCCGTTTGCGAAACTTTTTTATTGTTTTTGTCCGGGCGCTCCGGCCCCATGTGCCTGAAGAGACGTTTCCCCTGTACTCTGCACAGCCGCTTCCTTCCCGGACGGCCGGGCCCCGCCTGAAAGCACATCCCTGCAGCCTGGCCGGACTATCCCGCCGTAAAATCAAATGGTAACTTTATTATTCACTTAAGACAACTTAATATCAATCTGATATTAAGTATTTTTCAGGATTTTCTTGACTTAATTTACTTAATTCTATATAATTTATAAACAATCAGCAGCACCGGTACTGGAATCATTATCAGCAGCGGCACCGGAGGCGCACAGCTTCTTTTTCGGACGCTTCCCTGCGGACGCAAAAGAAGCTCTTATCGGTGCGCCGAAGGGCTGCTGCGGTACTGGAATAGGAGACCCGCCACATGACAGCAAAGGATCTGGCGCGTATGCTGCACCTGTCCGAGGCCGCCGTATCCATGGCCTTAAACGGCAAGCCCGGGGTCAGCACTGCCACACGCAAAAAAATTATAGAGACCGCCCGCCGGGAGGGATATGACTTCAGCCGCATTGCGGAAAAGGCCCCCCAGCCCCAGCCGCCCCATGGAACGGTATATTTCATTATCTACCGCAAGCACGGCGCAGTGGTGGCAGACACCCCTTTTTTCTCCCAGTTATCCCAGGGAATTGACTCAGGGTGCAAAAAATACCGCTACTATCTGAATGTATTTTATCTGGATGAAGGCGAAAATCCGGAGCGACAGCTCCGGGAACTGATTCATTTTGACTGTAAGGGAATACTGCTTCTTGGCACGGAAATGCTTGAGAATGATTTGCTTCCTTTTCTGAACCTGAAACTCCCCCTGGTGATTCTGGACACCTATTTTGAGACCACAGAGGCGGATTACGTGCTGATCAACAATGCCCAGGGAGCCTATCTTGCCACCTGCCATCTGATCTCCCACTGCAAGGAGCAGCCCGGATACCTGCGCTCCTCTTATCCCATCAACAATTTTACGGAGCGGGCGGATGGTTTCTACCGGGCTGTCCGCAGGAACGGCAT
The DNA here is from genome assembly GCA_910577185.1 of uncultured Acetatifactor sp. GTDB lineage: Bacteria > Bacillota > Clostridia > Lachnospirales > Lachnospiraceae > Acetatifactor. Next base: position 104,566 of record CAJTLR010000001.1, on the reverse strand, counting down.
GTCCACTTCCAACTCCAGGGTCCACTACCTGTCTCCCTCCCCGGAGGGCGCCTACGCGGACATGAAAGCCATTCTGGAAACCGGCGAGAAGCCCGCGCGATGTTACTTTGCAGACAATGACCACATCGCCTGCGGCGCCATGAAAGCTCTGAAAGAAAAAGGCTTCCGGATCCCCAAAGACGTGGCCCTGGTGGGCTTTGACAATATGCCCGTGTCTGCCTATACGGAACCGGCCCTCACCACCATCAATGTGCCCAAAGAATATATGGGAGAGATGGCCGTCTGCCGTCTCTCCCAACTGATCGAATCCAGGGGAGGCATTCCCCTGAAACTGGAGGTTTCCACCACTTTGGTCAGGCGAAAAACCGTATAATCCCGGCGTCCGTTTGTCCCCCGCCGGACCGGGAACAAACATATCCTAGGAATTGTTCTCCATCTGATAAAGCACCGCTTCAAACACATTGGCCGCCGCCCAGAGATTATAGCTGAACCAGGATCCGTAAGGCTCCCCATTGTCATATCTCTCCGTCACCAGCCCATCCGACGGACACCATCTCTCGGACAGAATCCCGTACCGGCCATAGCCGGTTCTGTCCGGATATAGTTCCAGGGTCTGCATCATCCAGGCCACGGAATCCAGCGCCCTCTCCCTGTAATAGGAATCTCCCGTCACCTCTGCCAGAAACAGCAGATCCTCATCTGCCAGCACTCCCATGGGATGAATATGGGGATTGGACACGGATGTGACGGAACCGCCGCAGGCATTCCAGCCATCCCTGACCGGAGGATGTTCCGGGCGGGTGGGATATCCGTACCTCCACAGGAATTCATAGCAGGCGCTGCGCTTCATGTCTTCCAGAAAACGCGCCTCCCCCGTATACTCATACAGAAGCCTGCTGCCGTGAAGAAAGCTTAAATTCCCCTCCTGGTCCACCGCCTTCCAGGTATCCATGGGCGCGCCGTAGCAGTCCAGGTTGTAAACGAAATCCCGATAATAATCATGTGCTTTCCGAGCCGACTCCGCATAAGACATGTCCCCGGTGAGTTTTGTCATCCACACAAGTCCCGGCACAAACCAGCATCCGGCAAATCCCTCCCAGTCCAGCACCTTTTTCCCGGCAGCGGAATAGGTATAACCGAAAGCCCCGTCCTCTCTCTGAAGGCTCACCGCCGTGTCCAGCACTTTCCGGCATCCTTCCAGCCAGCTCTCTTTATAAGAAACTCCTCTTTCCTTTAAAAATAAAATGGTTTTCAGAATATAATATACCGCGCTGCCCTGGGTATAGGCACAGTGACAGTCCCTGCACAGCCCATAATATGTCCACCAGCCGTTGAGCCGGTCGCCGGCATCTTTCCCTGCAGGGGCATACAGATCATTGAAAAATCCCGACTCTTCCCGGTATCCGGCCACGATCCTGTCCAGCATATCCTCTCCGGTCATGGCCCGGGACAGCTGTTTTGCCGCATCCTCTCCCAGAAGGTATCTGCTCATCACAAGAGGATACGCCAGAATGGCCCCTCCCGTCCAGCCGATCTCCGTCACGTTTCTCCAGGGCTGGAGCTTCCGGTCCCCGAAGGGCCTGCATTTCCGGTTGGTGTACTCCCCCGTCCCCGGGTCAAAATTCAGACAGCAGAAAGCCTCCAGCATGGCTTCCGCAGCCTGCCGGAAGCTTTTTTCGTACAAGGGCCTCACATGCACCCTCTCATATTCTCGGCGCACGATTTTGTGAATGCCACCTCTCCCCTCTCCCGGCACCGCGTATATTCTCCCGGCCGCCCGGGCCATCCTTCCCCGGCTCCCTGTGGCGGCCGCAGGCACGGAACGGTTCAGGAAAGTCACCGGATCGTTGGTATACCCAAGAGTCACCCCGAAGCTGTCCGGCAGAGCCGCAAACACCCCGTTCCTCACCGTCCCGCCTTCTTCCCTTCCCTCTTCCTCCGAGTAGGGTTCTATGGATACCGCCACCGTCCCCTTCCTGCAGCAAAGGGCAGAAAGAGGCATGGCTGCCCGGTCTGCCCGGAATTCCCAGTAGGGGGAACAGAACGCCGCCTCCGGATGCGCCTCCGTCAGCAGGGGAAATTCCCCGATGCGCACTTCCCCCGCGTGATTATCCCCGTAAATATTGCAGGGAATCACGTGAAAACAGTCTTCCTGCCCCGGCAGGGAAATCTGCAGTTTCATTCTGGTGTCATAGGATGCCTGGAATTCCATCCGGTATTCCCACTCTCCCGGAGCTGTCTCCCTGTGGAAAGTCACCCTGTACCTGGCGTCCTCCGTCCGGTAATCACATCCTGTCTCCGTACAGCACTCCTTTGGCACCGGAATCCATATTTCATTTTTTCCGTAAAAAAATTCTATTTCCGCCTGAAATCCGTTTATTTCCAATATCATTTTTACACTCCGCTCCCGCTTCCGCGGGCATTCCAGTCAACTTTTCCGCTCCCTATTTCCGGTAAATGATCTCCCATTCCCCGGAACCGCACCGTGCCGTAAGGGTTCCGGCCTCCGGGACAAAACAAAGCCCCTCTGCCCTGACCTGGCATGCGCCCTCTTCCAGCCTGATCTCCGCGGTGGTATTGTGGGGAATCCTGACACAGAGCTTTCTCTCCTGCCCGTCCTGTGTCTTTTCCCAGCGCACTTTCAGAGTGCCGTATCCGCTCTCAAAGGCTCCTTCCGCAAACCCAAAGGCATTCCCGGTCCGGGGGCTGATGATGGAATGATGATATCCCGGATCCGCTTCGTCTGTCTCCATCCCCAGGACCACCCGGTACAGCCAGTCGCCCACCGCCCCGTAAGCATAGTGGTTGAAGGAATTCATGTCCGGGCTCCACATGGTGCCATCCGGCTTCATGCCGTCCCAGTGCTCCCACACCGTGGTGGCTCCCATTTTCACCTGATACAGCCAGGAGGGGAAATCCTCCTTCAGAAGCAGTTCATAGGCCTCCTCCACATAACCGTTCCTGCTCAGCGCGTGGCAGAAATAAGGTGTCCCCACAAATCCGGTCACCAGATGCCCGTCTTCCTTCCGCAGCAGTTCCACCAGCCGCTCCGCGGTCTGTGCACGGAATTTGTCCGGCACCAGGTCAAAATACAGTGCCACAATATGGGCCGTCTGGGTCTGCGCCGTCATGCTGCCGTCTTCCCTGAAAAAGGTTCTCCGGAATTTGTCCACTATTTTCCCGTACAGCGCCCCATACCGGGCCGCATCCTCCCCTCTGTCCAGAATGGAGGCAATTTTGGCAAAGAGTCCCGTAGAATACGCAAAATACGCCGTACAGGTCAGGTCGTTGGGCGTGGCGCCGAAATAGCTTCCCTCTTCCGCGTCCAGGGCAACCCAGTCCCCGAACTGAAGACGGTAGTTCCATATGTAGTCGACGGCGTGTTCTTCCATAAAGCCGATCCACTTTTTCATGCTTTCATACTGTTCTTCCAGTATGGTTTTGTCGCCGTATGTCAGGTACATGGTCCAGGGATTGATCACCGCCACATCCGCCCAGGCCGCGGCGGAATGGGTTCCCTGGGACAAAAGCCAGTCGTTTTCTTCCTTTCCGCTGATTATGTCAGGCACCACATGGGGCACGCCCCCTTCCGGCGTCTGGTCTGCGGCCACATCCTTCAGCCACTTCCGGAAAAACTGGTATGTGTTCATGAGATAGCAGGCCGTCCTGCAGAAAATCTGGGCGTCCCCTGTCCAGCCCACCCTCTCGTCCCTCTGGGGACAGTCCGTGGGAATATCCAGGAAATTACCCTTCAGCCCCCAGAGAATATTCTCCTGCAGCCGGTTTACCAGCGGGTGGGAGCAGTGAAACGTCCCTGTCCGCTCCATTTGGGAATACAGCGCAAAAGCGGAGAAATCCTCCTTCCTTACCTCCCCCGGCCATTTCAGCACCTGCACATACCGAAAGCCCATGAAGGTAAAGCGGGGATGATATTCCTCCCTCTCCCCTCCTTTGCAGATGTAATGGATCTCCTGCTTTGCGGAACGCAGATTTGCCGTGTACACATTTCCCCCCGCATCCAGCGTCTCAAAACATTTCAGGACAATTTCACTGCCCCGGTCTGCCTGCACGCCAAAGTTCACCCAGCCCGTCAGGTTCTGCCCAAAGTCAATCACTCTGTCCCCCTCCGGCGTCACCAGGACTTCCCTGGCCCGGAGCCGCTCCATTTTCCGCACCCGGCTGCCTGCCTGGGCAGTCAGCACCTCTTTTGAAAAAGTAATCCGGCTCACAGGCTTCCAGGCTTCCCCGGCCGCCGTCTCCAGCCTGGCATCATAATATTCTCCGTCATAAATCTCCGAAAAAGTCACCGGCCCCGGTCTTCCCAGCCAGCTTTCGTCCGTTATAAAGGCCTCCTCATGTCCGTCCCTGTACCGCACCCTCATCTGCATCAGAAAGGCGGTCCTGGTTCCGTAATTATTCCGCAGCAGCAGAAAACCCATTTTTCCCTTATACCAGCCGGCTCCCAGCATGGCCTCCAGCACATTTTCTCCCTTTTTCAGAAGTTTCGTCACATCATATGTCTGATAGCACAGATGCTTGTGGTAGGAAGTCCAGCCCGGCGTCATTTCGTCCTCCCCGGCTTTCTCCCCATTGACGAAAAAGCGGTATAAACCAAGCGCCGTAGTGCACACCAGGGCCGATTCCACCTCATCCCCCAGGAAAATATGCTTTCTCAGGCAGGTGCTGCCCGACGTTTCGCTGTCCGCTTCCTCCTCCCCGGTGATAAAATCTGCCTTCCATTCATTTGTGTGCAAAATTCCCGTCACAAAAGAAGCCCTTTCACTGTAGGGGCTCTCCTCCACACCGTCGCTGACACGCACCCTGACAAAATACTCCCTGCAGGAGCAAAGTTTCTCTGCCGGGAATGCGGCCGCCTCTTTGCCGCCTTCCTTCCCCGGGACAGTTTCCCCTGCCGCTCCGGCGCCGGCGCAGCCTTCTTTTGCGTCACCGGTGATTCCGCCCTTCACGGGAACCTCCACATGCAAAGACTCTCCGCTCTCCACAAAACCGCTGTCGTAAATCACCTTCCCAAATCCGGGATCTTCCGAAATCTGCAGCCGATAGGCCTTCTGTACCACATTCTTCCTGTCGCTGACCAGCACCCAGCCAAACCAGGGCAGCCTGTCCAGTCCCATGGGATGCTCCAGATATTCCATTCTGATTTTTTCCGCTCTTAACATTTTTAACCCCATTTCTGCGCAGCCTTTTGCGCACGTCAAGTTTGTGGATGCCACGCAGACACAAACTTGGGATTGAAAATTTTCAATTTTCAATCTTCCTCCCCAATCCCAACCGGCGCGCCATTACATCCCCTGTCCGTGACCTTATCTTAATCACATATGGCAGAAATGGCCGGCTTCGCATTTCCATTCTTTCCTTTCTATTTTACATCACCGCCATGCGGAAAACAAGTGAGGAATTCAATTCTGAAAATGAATTGGGAGCATCGGGGATCCCGGCGGCCAGGAACCGGTAAGCTGCCTGAAAAGGATGCATCCGGAGGAGCTGCCGGATGCGGGATGCAGACCAATATAATATCTGATACGTAGGTTTTCACATCCGGAGACTGTTGACAAATGGAAATCATCTCTTGTATAATATGAACAAATATATGGTTAAGCATCAGGATATGCAGGAAATGCATTCCAGGCTGACCAATTCTTGACACTCACGGGGGGCAGGATAAAATGAAAAGCATTCGTACCAAAATCACCTTATGTCTTATACTCACCGTCCTGGCAGCGCTGACGGCAGTAGGACTCTCGGGTATCATACCCAATTACAACTCCACCATCACCACGGTAAACCATATGATGAGCGAAACCGCCGTTCTGGCAGCGGAACGGGTGGAGCAGGAACTGACCGCATACAAAAATGTTGCCATGGATACCGGCTGCATTCCCCAGCTATCCGACCAGTCCGTATCGGCGGAAGAGAAAAGTTCCATTATCGCGGAGCGCTGTTCCATGCACAATTTCCAGCGGGGAAATATTATCGGCGCGGACGGCATCAGCATCTTTGACGGAAAAGATTATTCCGACCGCGAATATGTACGCCAGGCCATGGACGGCAATGTCTATGTGTCGGAACCTCTGATCAGCAAGATTACCGGGGAACTGTCCATTATGGTGGCGGCCCCCATCTATTCCGAAGGGATTTACGGCTCCTCCATTGCGGGAGTGGTATACTTTGTTCCTCCCGAAACCTTTTTGAACGACATTGTCACCTCCATTCAGGTTGGCGATAACAGCCGGGCCTACATGATCAACAAAAACGGCGATACCATTGCCGACATATCACTTGACACCATAACCGTTCAGAACATAGAATCCGAGGCCCAGGATGATCCCTCACTGGCAGATCTCGCCGCCATTCACGAAGCCATGCGCCGGGGAGAAAACGGATTCGGCAGTTATAAAAGCACGGATGGAAATAAATTTGTTGCCTACGCGCCGGTGAAGGATACGGACGGCTGGAGCATCGCCGTCACCGCGCCCCAGTTAAACTACCTTTCCACTACATACACTGCCATTGCGGTGAATCTGGCAGTCATCGCCCTCTCCATTGTGATTTCCAGCGTGGTGGCCCTGATTCTGGCAAACAGCATCAGAAATCCCATGAAAGCCTGCGCGGAGCGGATGAAGCTTCTGGTGGAAGGTGATCTGGAGACACCGGTTCCGGTGGCAAAAGGACGGGACGAAACCAGCATGCTTGTCCGTTCCACCGCCTCACTGGTGGAAGGACTTGGCACCATTATCAATGACATCAGCGAGCTGCTCACCGAGCTGGCTAACCAGAACCTGAATGTCCACACAAAGCATGAAGAGACTTATGTGGGCAGTTTCCGGAATATTCTGCTCTCCATGCGCCATATGAAACTGCAGCTGAGCAGTGTCCTCCAGCAGGTGAACCATTCCGCAGACCAGGTTTCCTCGGCCAGCGACCAGCTCTCTTCCAGCGCCCAGACTTTAAGCCAGGGGACAACGGAGCAGGCGGCCTCTGTCCAGGAACTGGCAGCCCAGGTCAATGAAATTTCCGGCCAGGCCAAAAATACAGCCGGCAGTGCCCTGGAAGTCCGCAACCAGACCCACCGGGCAGGCGAGGAAGTTTCCCTCTGCAACCAGCAGATGACAAAGCTTATGGATGCCATGCATAAAATCGGGACCTGCTCCAATGAGATTGAAAAGATTCTTAAGACAATAGATGACATTGCGTTCCAGACCAATATTCTGGCCCTGAACGCGGCCGTGGAAGCCGCCCGGGCAGGCGAAGCCGGCAAGGGATTTTCCGTGGTGGCGGAGGAAGTGCGAACCCTGGCCGGAAAATCCGCAAAAGCCGCAAAAAATACCTCTGCGCTGATCGAGCGTTCCTCCGAGGCAGTGCATGAAGGCACCGGTATCGCCAGCCAGACCGCCGGAATTCTGCTGGAAGTGGTAAACAGTATCCAGTCCGTGGTGAATTCCATTGACGATATCGCTACGGTTTCCAACGATCAGTCAGATGCCATATGGCAGATTTCCGAGGGAATCAATCAGATTTCGGTAGTAGTACAGAGCAACAGCTCCACTGCACAGGAGGGTGCCGCCGCCAGCGAGCAGCTCTCCGCCGAGGCTGCCGGCCTGAAACAGCTGGTAAACCAGTTTACCCTTGCCTCTGAATAACAAAAAAGAATGGAGCAGAAAAACACTCTTCTCCACTACGCAATCCAGTAGGGGAATGCCCTTCTCTACTACTCGCCGCGCGGGGCGCATGTTGTTCCTTATCTGCCCCTGCGCATAAAAGAAGGCGTGCCAGGCTTCTACAGCCGGCACGTCCTTTTTATGCGCAGTCCCGTACCAAAGTGCGATTCCTCGCACCTGGAATTATGCCGATAAAGCGGCGTACCAGCCCCACGGCGGGTACGACAGCCTGACCCGCTCCCGGGCTTTCAAAAGATCAGTCCTCTGCCATCTTTCTGCCCTCAAAATAAGGAAAGCGCTCCAAAGCCGCAAAAATATCCTGAAAATCCTCCCTTGGCGCCAGGTCAATATATCTTTCCAGGATTTCCGTCTCCCTCTCCTTATATTTTCCGTAGAAAATGTCAAACAGATTATGTCCCCGCAGATAAATGCGGATTTCTTCCATGTGGTTCCTCACATCCTCCGTGGTCTCCAGGCCGCAGCCAAGCACCTCCGTCAGATGCTGTCCGCTTTTGAGACGATGAAGATATTCCTTCCATTTCTCCAGAAGAATCCTATAAAACTGCTCCTCCGACTCCACAATCCCCAGCCGGACCATAACCTGCGGATTCAGAAAATAATTTTCAAAAGAATAATACTTGAGAATCAGCACATTCTCCGGCCTGACCTGGGGCAGCCTGTCCACGTCCTCCTGATTGCGCTCTTCATAGTAAAGGCAAAGCTGCCTCTCCAGTTCTGCCGGATTCTTCCCATCGCTGTCCCGGATCATGAGGAACTGGTCCCGCAGATAAATCTGGTTCATGTATTTTAAGTTGGCATAGGTCTTGATATTGGTACAGCTGTTGGTAGTGATAATGGCAATCCGGGCCAGATTCCCCTGGCTGTCCACGGTTTCCGTGTAATATTTGCCCAGAAGCAGGGGAAGGCGCGATTTATCCTGCCTGCCCTCCACAATAAACACAAAGTTCACATTCATCAGATCTCCTGCGGTGTAGCCCAGGTCGTCCAGAATGGCGCTGATATCCGTCTTCTTCCTGATATCGCTGGAACCGTCTTCCCGGATAATGACCTGCCGTATCTGCCGGCTGTTGAAATTGGCCAGCAAATGGGGCGAATGGGTGGTGAATATGACCTGGTTTTTGGCCGCCAGGCGATGAAGAATGGTTCCGCACACTTTCTGAAGGCTGGGATGCAGAAAGATTTCCGGATCTTCTATCATAATGATGCTGGAAAGATTTTCTTCAATCTGTGTATAAGCCTCCAGAAGGGAAAACAGATAGATGGTGCGCATGCCTTTTCCCATCCGGGAAATGGGACGGGGCACATTCTGGGCCGGGTGCCGGATTTCCGTAGTAACCTCCAGAATCTTCTCCACATCCCGGTTCATGGAATAGAGAATGCTCTCCCGGCCTCCGTTTTTATGAAAACAGTCGTTGACCATGCGCGCAAAGCTGTCCAGATTCAGCTGGTACAGCTTATAATCCAGCAGTTTGGAAGTCTCCATGGCATCCAGCAGGGCCGGGGTTTTCTGCTCAATCAGCCCGATACAGTGAAAACAGTGGCTGCATTCCCTGGCCTGGTTGAACATACAGCATCCCGACCGCATCCGCTTCAGGATTTCATGCTCCTGCAACAGCAGCATGTCACTCTGGAGCTGCTCCAGCCGGCGCTCCGTATCCACATGGTATATTTTCGGAAATACCTCTTTTATGTAAGGATTGTTCTTGCTGACCCCATCCAGATACCGGATCTTACCCTCCCGGTTCACTGTCATGGTAAAGCTCAGCACGCCATCCGCGAAAGAAGGAAGTTTCCGGCAAAAATCCTGCATCCAGGCATCCTTTTTCCGATACTGGCTGACCACCCCACGGCGCCGGAGCAGTTCCAGATCCTCTTCCGTAAAATCCAGGGAAACCTGTATCCGGATCTTGGCCCCCGCTTCCCCGAAATCCTCCGGGCCGGGACGGTATTCTCCTCCCGCTGCCCGGATGGCGTCCAGCACGGTGGTCTTGCCGGTATTGTTCTGCCCCACCAGAATCAGGGCATTTTCAACGTCCGGAATGTACATGTCATGAATGGATTTAAAATTCTGGATACGGATCTCTGTGATTTTCATGGGCGCTCCTATATTTTTTCTTTTCCGGGGCAGGCACAGGAATCCCCCCATTCACCCATGGGATTTCCCTGTATCCTGTTTTTCGTCTCCTGGCTGCCGCCACTTCCCAGTCACAGTATACACCACCCCGGCAGATAACACAAGCCGGGGGCTCAGTATACTCCCAGAAAAGCCAGCGTGGGACATACCCGGGCATCGGAAATATGAATATGCAGGCTTTCCACCTCCGTATTTTCCCGGAATCTTGCAATTTTTTTGTATCCCACGGTAGTCCCTTCATACAAAGTCCTGCCCTTTTCATCTTGTATCCGGAAGGATTCTATCCGCTGGCTCAGGAGGATATTCTCTTTCATCACCATGCAGGACACACCGGTCCGTTGGGGAAAACGGATCGTAATTTCCGCAGTCTTCCTTCCGTCCTCCGTCTTATAGAAGGCATCATAGCCCTCTTCCCTCACACTGTCGATCTCATGGCCTTCCTCCCAATGGTCCGCCTCCAGGGACGCCTTTTCCAGAAGATTTACGGAAAAGGTCTTTTTCAGGCTCTCCCCCAGCTCCCGCAGACGGTTCACGTCATTCTCATGCAGCCTGCCGTTCCTGGCGGGTGGAATATTCAACAGAAATGTGGCGTTTCCTCCCACGGAATGCTCATAAATGTCCAGCAGTTCCTGCAGCGGCCGCACCTTGTCATCCTCGCTCTCATGATAAAACCAGCCCGGGCGGATGGAGGTGTTCACCTCCGCGGGATACCATATAAATTCCTCTTCCCCTGCCAGAATTTTCCGGCTGCCAAGATCCAGATCCATGGAGGACAGCTTTCTCTGCCGGAAGCTTTCGTCATCCTCCTGCTGGCTCGCCTCCGCGATTTTTTCCACATTGCGCAGCCTGGCCGGAACCACGCTCCACTCCGCGGGTCTGGTATGTCCCGCCTCGTTTCCGCACCAGCGGATATCCGGTCCGCACACGGCAATACAGGCTTCCGGCTGCAGCTTCCGTATCACTTCGTAATAGCGCTCCCAGTCATATTCCTGTTTTTTCCCGTTCTTCCCTTCCCCACAGGCGCCGTCAAACCATACGGAGAATATTTCGCCGTAATTTGTCAGAAGCTCCGTGAGCTGATTCACAAAATAATCATTATAGATATTTCCGTGGCCATAGGTTTCATGGTTTCTGTCCCAGGGTGACAAATAAATGCCGAACCGGATTCCCCCTCTGCGGCAGGCGTCGGAAACTTCCCTTACCACATCCCCCTTTCCTCCCCGGAAAGGACTTTTTGCCACGGAATGTTCCGTATATCTGCTGGGCCAGAGACAAAAACCATCATGGTGCTTGCAGGTGAGAATGAGCCCCTTCATGCCCGCAGCCTTCACGGCCTCCACCCACTGATCCGCATCAAACCGGTCCGGCATGAATATAGCCGGATCTTCGGTGCCCTCTCCCCACTCCCTGTCCGTATACGTATTGACGGTAAAATGGATAAACGCGTAAAACTCCGTCTCCTGATATCTGATCTGTTTCTGACTGGGAACCACCTGCACCAGCCTTCTGTCCAGCTCCTCCCATGTACCGGAGGATAATATGTTGTCTGTTTCCATAATACTGCTCCTTTGCAAATGCATTGATCTGAAAATTTTCCTTGGAATACACGGGAAAAACCTCCGGCATGAAAAGCCCTGCCCGGATTTTCCCGAAAGTTTCTCCCGGCTGTCATCATACAAAAGCCTGGCTGACTTGTCAATACAAACAGCGGATATTTTCCAAAAGTTCCCGACCGCGGAAAGCGGAAATTTTTTACGTCCAGCCCCTCTTCCCGGGAGTGTATTTATTGAATCTGTCCGGATTTTATGTTAAAATAAGAACGGTTCCTGGTCATCCTTTTCACACGGCCCCCTTTCCTATAGCTCTTTTCCGGCCGGACGAAGGCTCCGGGAACAGGCAGAGGTTTTCTGCCTCAGAAATTTTCTGCCACAAAATAAAGTCATATTGGAGAATATCATGAGAAGAAAAATAAGTACCTATAAAATATGGCTCCCGGCCGTTTTCCTTCTGGCCATATCACAGTCAGCATGCCAAAATGACACACCTGCAGCCTCCGTTGAAGAACCGGCTGCCGCTTCCGACGGCACAGTCAGCCTCACCGTCTGGGGCGCCGAAGAGGACGAAGAGCTGCTTCGTCAGATCATTGAAGGGTTTCAGGAGGAATACCGCCAGGAAGCGGACTTTTTGATTACATACCAGCCACAGAGCGAAAGCCACTGCACCGACGCCCTCATGGCGGATCTGGAAAACGGCGCCGATGTGTTCGCGTTCGCCGATGACCAGCTGAACACCCTCGTGGCCGCCGGTGCACTGGACCCGGTGGAAAATGCCGGGGCAGTACAGAAAGCCAGTCTGCCGGAGGCGGTTTCCGCCGCATCCGTGAATGATACCTTGTATGCCTATCCCCTGACCGCGGACAACGGCTACTTTTTATATTACAACAAGCAGTATTTCACAGAGGAAGATATCAAATCCTGGGACCGGATGCTGGACATTGCCGCCGGCCACAACAAAAAGGTTTCCATGGAATGGTCTTCCGGATGGTATGTGTATTCCTTTTTCGGCAATACCGGCCTTACCGTGGGGCTGAATGACGATGGAATCACCAATTACTGCACCTGGAACAGTACGGAGAATGCCATCAAGGGAACAGATGTGGCAAAGGCCATGGCAGATATGGCGGAACACCCGGGCTTTATCAGCACCGATGACGCCGGATTTCTGGAAGGGGTCTTAAGCGGGCAGATTGCGGCAGGCGTCAGCGGCGTCTGGAATGCGGTTGCGCTGGAAAACGCCTGGGGCAGCAATTTCGGGGCGGCAAAACTGCCCTCCTACACCTGCGCCGGACAGCAGATTCAGATGGCCTCCTTTTCCGGCTACAAGCTGGTGGGCGTGAACGCTTACTCCCGGCAGGGCGCATGGGCCGTAAAACTGGCTGAATGGATTACAAATGAAGAAAACCAGGAACTCCGCTTTCAGCTGCGCGGCCAGGGTCCGGCCAATATCAACGCCGCTTCTTCAGAGCAGGTTCAGAATTTCCCTGCCATTGCGGCGCTGCTGGAACAGTCGGAATTTTCGTATGTACAGCGGATCGGGGGAAATTTCTGGGATCCGGTAACTGCCTTTACCACGGAAATTCTGGGGGGAAGTCCCTCGGGGGCAAGTCTCCAGGAACTGCTGGACACCATGGTTGAGGGAATCACGGCTCCCTGACCTCTCCCCCAGCCCCTGATACCATTATCCACATCCCACTTAAAGGAGTCCTCTTACCATGAAAAATATCAGTTTAAAGCATCGTTTGATTATCCCCATTGCCTTCCTGGGCATAGTGGCACTGCTGTCAAATATTCTTTCCATTGTCAATATCCGCAATGTAAATGCCAGCTCCTCCAATATCGCCGATAATTATATGGAAGGAAAAAGCCGGCTGGCCGAAATCTGCCAGTCTGCCATGAATATTCACAAAATGGCCCTGAGCCATATCGTTGCAACGGATTACGATACCATGATTGTTCTGGTCCGGCAGATCAAGGCAGACGAGGCGCTTCTGGATGACATGCTTGCGGAATATGAAGCCTATGTGAGCCCCGAAGACCGTCCCCGGTATGAATCCCTTCTTTCCAACTATGATTCTTTCCGGCACGCACTGGTGCGCCTGGTCTGTGCCAGCGCCAGCCACAAGACCCAGGATGCCTATGCCCTGGCCAACGGCGATGTGGCATCCTTCGCCGATGCCATGGATGCCGATATCGATGCCCTCAACGCTTCCATCAGTCAGCAGACCCTGGACGCAAGATCCCATCTGGCCGCTGTGTATCTTTTGTCCCTGGTGGTAGGCATAGTTGCGGCCATTGTCTGTATCATACTGGTATTTGCTGACGTAAAACTGATTACCAGCTATGTTGTCCTGCCTCTCAAAAGCATGCTGAAAACCATTCAGGAAAGTTCGGGGAGCATCAATCACATGACCGGTGAAGTGTTAAAAAAGACAAGAGTTTCCAGAAAAAGCGCCGCCGGGCTCTCTGCCCTGGCAGGCCAGCTTTCCTCCACGTTCCGGGAAGTTGCCGGCAATGTATCCGCCATCAATGACAGCGCAGGAACTGTAAGCCAGGATGTCCGCACCATGGCCCAGGAGTGCAGCTCCATCTCTGCCTACACGGTCCAGATGAATACCCGCGCAGACGCCATGCAGCAGTCCGCCCTGAGCAGCGCCCAGATTACCGGGGTAAAGACAGAAGAAATCATGCGTTCCCTCAATGATGCCATCGAAAAAAGCAAGAGTGTAAACCAGATCAAAAACCTGACCGGTGAAATTCTTGCCATCGCCCAGCAGACCAGGCTGATCTCCCTGAACGCTTCCGTGGAGGCCGCCAACGCAGGTCCTGCAGGAAAGGGCTTTGCCATGGTTGCCAGAGAGGTCAGGGAACTCTCCAATTCCACCCAGGAGACTGCAAACCGCATCCAGGATATGAACAATGTGGTCACTGCCGCCGTATCCAATCTTTCCGAGAATGCCCGGAATCTGGTTGATTATATGAGCCATTCCGTGCTTCAGGAATTCCAGGCATTCGTTCAGTCCGGCAGCCAGTATAAGGAGGATGCGGCCTACATTCGCGGAATCATGGACGAATTCCATGAGCGGACCCAGCGCCTGAACCAGTCCATGGCCGGGATTGCGGATTCCATCGGCACCATCACAAGGGCGGTGGGCGAAGGCGCCTCCGGAATTGCAGGCATGGCAGACAGCACCAAAAATCTTGCCGCCGACATGGAAGATATCACACAGCACATGGGAGCCAACCAGGAAGTGGTGGCCGGTCTGGAAGAAAAGACCGTCATGTTTGACAATCTGTAAGAAAATCTGCGCCGCAGTGCGATCCCCGCGGAGCGTAATCGAGTAGGGGAACGCCCTTCTCCACTACTCGCCGCGCGGGGCGCGTGCAGCTTTCGCTCCCCTGCGCATACAAAGAAACCGGAGAGGACCACATGTAAGTTCTCCTCTCCGGTTTCCATAGCATTCAGCTTCGGGATTTCACTCCCTGCTGTCATCAGCGCCTCTCGTTTACATAAATCTGAGCCCTGCTCTGTATGATCTTTGCCACTTCCTGGGCGCTCTTCTGCCCGGAAAAATACGAAGGCATTTCCTCGTTAATAATGTTGGTGATATCCGTATTGCTGTAGTAGCAGTTGTTTATGGAGAAAATATAATTGA
This sequence comes from uncultured Acetatifactor sp., assembly GCA_910577185.1. GTDB lineage: Bacteria > Bacillota > Clostridia > Lachnospirales > Lachnospiraceae > Acetatifactor. The sequence continues at coordinate 89,520 of CAJTLR010000001.1, read as the reverse complement.
CCAGCTTATCTACCTGGGCCTGGGTCATGGGCTCCAGTAAGATATCCTCCCCATTAATATAGTAATAATCGTCATGTTCCACTTTATTGCCGTTTTCATCCAGGTAATAGGGCTTCTGTGTCGCTTCCTGGGCATCTTCCATAAAGTACTTCATCTGAATAGGCAGGCCCCAGCTCAGCTCCGACTGGTACTCGTCTGTCAGATAATACCGCAGAAATTCCCACGCACCTTCCGTATAGCTGGATTTTGCCGAAATGGCAAAGGATTCGCCGGCAGCCACATAGGCCCCCATCCCGCTTTCCGTGGGGAATCCGATATAGGAAACCTCTTCTCCGAAGTTTCCGTTTATGGAATAGTTCACACTCCTCAGGTCACTGATATACAGATATGCCAAAATGGTTCTGTTGTCACGGTACTGGGTCTCATAATCCCTCCAGTAATCTTCACTGTACTCCGGTTCTTCCAGTGTCTCGGGAAGTTCCCTGGCAAATTCCATCAGATCGATAAAACTCTGGGAGTCAAAATTACATTTTCCGCTGGCTACATCAATGAAATCCGCACCGCAATAATCCATCACCGTACTCATGAAGGATTCCCGTGTCATTTCCCCTAACATCCGGGTTCCCTCCGGCAGTTCTGCCTGCAGCTGCTTCATGTCCTCCATGGTCCAGGAAGTCCTGTCACCCACAATGGATTCCTTGCCGATCATGGTACTTGCCCTGAAATACGGTATCACATAATACAATTTTCCATCTACCGAATATGCATCCAGAACGCTCTGCACAAACTCTATCTGGGATATTTCCTCATCCTCTTCCATCAGTTTTCCGATATCCGCCAGCAGTCCCTTTGCCACGTAATTCTCTGTGGGAAGGCCATCCGTGAGCAGAATATCCGGCATGTTGCCTGATGTAATGTCATTGTTCAGCTGGGTGTATCCGGCCTGATAATCATCATAAGTATTATAACTGTCATATTCCTTCAGCGTGATACGGTATTTTTCATTGCTGCGGTTAAACTCCACCACCTTCTGTTTGATATCCCCGTCGATATAATTTGCCGCCAGCACCAGAACAGATTTGTCAGGAATGTCCTTGGGATCCACATAGGTGAAAAGACCTGCCTCCATACCATCCTCATAGGTTTCCCGGAATATGCCAATAAACGAAGTATCTGTCAGCTCAACCAGGGAGCTGAAATCCGCAATATTTACATCGGAGTTGACAAAATTCATCTTCTCTGTCACATCCGCATCCCCGATTTTATATGTATACACCCCCCGGGTATTGGTATAAATTAAATCGGAGCTGGTTCCCGCGGATATGGTGTTATATCCGCCCCATGCCATGGAAGAAGGAATTTCACTGGACTGGCCCACGGCATCCGTCTGCGGGTCATACGTGGCCACATACTGCTTTGTCCAGCTGTCGTCATAATACATCATCAGAAAGGTTCCGTCCCCCCGGGCCATAAGGTTCCCGTTGGAGAGCATCTGGGAAAGTTCATCCGGCAGTTCCTTCCGGTCAGATACGTTTCCCTGGCCATCCACTGTCATCTTATAATAGGAATTTCCTGACAGCATTATGGTCAGCGTTCCATCTGCCGCCACTGTGAACCCGTTTACATAAAGATATTCATCTTCCGAGCTGTCCGCACCTGCCAGCTCCTTTTCCCACTCAAAAGTGCCGTCCATATTCCAGCAGCTGATATAATTTTTCTGGACTGAAGTATATTCCGGACTATACGTTTCATAATAATAATTCCTTATGCCATATAACTTTCCGTCCTGCCCACACGCAAAATTTCCGTAATTGGAATTCTCATACACCTCTGTCGCCGGCATATCCACTTCGCTGTCCAAATCGGCTGCGTCTTCCCCGGACTCCGTGTCCTCTCCTTCTTCCGATCCGCTCCCGCCTTCCGGTTCCGTGCCTTCTCCGCCTTCCTCCGATCCGCTCTCACCTTCCGGTTCCGTGCCTTCTCCGCCTTCCTCCGATCCGCTCTCGCCTTCCGGTTCCGTGCCTTCTCCGCCTTCCTCCGATCCGCTCTCGCCTTCCGGTTCCGTGCCTTCTCCGCCTTCTTCCGGTTCCGCACCCTCTTCGTCTCCAGGCTCCGCTGCTGCGCCGCCCTCAGGTACGGCCGACCGCGCCATAGGATTCACGTTGCCGCTCTGCGATTTCCAATCCGGCAGCTCCAGATTTACCTGCTGTAAATCGGTTCCATCCTCCTTCATGGATATGAGCCGGATATCTTCCTTACTGCCTTCTTCGGACCAGTGGTAAACACGCATCACCATATAAACTCTTTCATCCTTTACGAAAGAGTTCATGACATAACAATCTTCTCCCTCCATATCCGGCAATTCAAATTTCTGGAACTTATAGACATGCTCTTTGGCCAGTGCGGCATTTTCGTTTTTATCCCCGCCCTTACCGCAGGCACTCAATGCCAGCATAGTGCAGGCAAGCCCCAGGCCTATCATTCTCTTTCTCCAATTTTTTCTCACAATTCTCCTCCCTCATCTTCCTTCTTTCGATCCCGTTCCCTCTTCTCCTTCTTTTTCCGTTCTTTTTTCACACGCTCCTTTTTCACATGTTCTGTTTTCTCCCGCTTTCCCCAGAAACGCTTCTTCTCCTTCCGTGGTTCGCCGGATGTCTCTTCTCCCGCGTCCGTTTCCCGGGAATCTGTCTCTTCCTGACTTCCTTCCTCCGGAATCGTCTCTCCCGGCTCTTCCGGATATTCTTCCTTCTGATCCGGATTCCAGGGCTCTTCCTCCGGAATCATCTCTCCCGGCTCTTCCGGATATTCTTCCTTCTGATCCGGATTCCAGGACTCTTCCTCCGGAATCATCTCTCCCGGTTCTTCCGGATATTCTTCCTCCTGGTCCGGATTCCAGGGCCCTTCCTCCGGAATCATCTCTCCCGGCTCTTCCGGATATTCTTCCTCCTGGTCCGGATTCCAGGGCCCTTCTTCCGGATCCGCCCCTTCCAGGCTTCCTTCCTCCGGAATCAGTTCTCCCGCACCATTCCTTCCAGACTCCGTTTCTTCCAAAATTCCATCCTCGAAATCTATTTTCCCAATCGCTTCCCGGTCCTTTTTCTGCTTCTTATTTTTCCGTTTCCCCTGCTTCTCTTCCCGTGCCCTCTCCACGCGGCGCTCCGCTTTGTCCATGAGCATCAGTCTTACATCCCGCAATGTCCAGCCCTTATGTTTCCACCAGATACAGAAGAACACCAGCGCCAGTATCAGGGCATACGCCAGAAACAAAAGCTCAAATAAAGTCATCAGCGCGAGAATATCCTCATATCCCCTGGCAATATTTTCCCAATAAGGGTAAATGATCGCCTTGCCGTTCATGGAACGCACGCCAAACAGAGTCAGAAGCTGCAGCCGGGACAGAAAAGAATATCTTGTGGTATTTTCCAGAACCTCCGTCTCTTTCTCGTCTGCCCCCAGGCTTTCCCGGATAAAGTTCTCGGCAAAACCCGTCACCGGATTGGGCATCACAATCTCATAGTGATTGATACCGTGGCTGGTGCCCAGTTCCGAAAGTGTCTGATAGGAGACATATACCAGCGTGGAATCCAGTCCCGCCGCTTCCGCCAAATGACCCGACGGCCTCTCCACCACTCCGGTCACAATATGGGGAACTCCGCCGATCTCCACCGTCATACCCGCCACATCATTGGATCCAAAGAGCTGCCATGCCGCATCCTCATCTATGACACAGTAGTCCTGCATCAGGTCATTTCCCGAAAAATAGGCCCCATGGAGCAGCTTCAGCGGATGAAACAGGAAGAAATCCCCCCCAATGCCGATGGCATCCGCAGTCAGACTGGTCTTTCCCGAAGACAGAGTCACCTGGCCATCCGCGCTGTAGGCATCTGCCCACAGCCTGGCGCCGGGATTCCCGGATTCCTGCACCACGGAAGCATCCACCAGGGCAGAATCCACCGTATGTTCAAAATCAATAATGCTGTCCTGTGTAACGCCCGCCCCGACTGAGAAAAAACAGCTCACCTGGGAGGCATTCCCTTTATCGCTCCATCTGGAGGCAGCTGTCTGGGAAAGCTGGCTGCGGCCCAAATAGTTCGTAGTAATAAGCAGGATCAGGAAGATCACAAAGGATATCCCTCCGCTGATACCCAATACTATTTTTTTCATCACTTACCTCTTTTCCAGCAGGCTTAGCCGTTATTTTCGTTCAGTCTGACCTGCTTGCCTGCCTCCACAGGTTTCGTGGATGTGGTAATCACAAATTCATATCCGTAAAGCGCCCCGCTGATTGCAGACTGGGTGTCGTCACTTGCCAGCACCTCCACATCCACACGGCTGGCAATATAGCGCGTGCTCAGGGGGCCCGGTTTGGACTCCACAATCAGGATAAACTTGCCGTTATTATCCTCACGGATGGCACTGTTGGGCACAATATAATCATAGTTCGCGCTCTTCTGTCCCACCGATACATTCAGATTCTGTCCCGCTGTCACATTTCCGCTGATGTCAAAGGTCAGCAGTTTCTTCTGTCCGGGTTCCGCGGGATCCGGCTTCATACTGGCCAGGGTCACATTGACATCATCAAATCTCCAGGCATTCACCAGTTCCGCCACATCCCCCACAGACAGACGCTTTGCCTGCTCATTGGTCACGGAAAAACTCATGGTATATCCCTTTCCTTCCGGCTGCAGTACCGCCACAGGAGCGGACACGTCTATCTCTTTTCCTGCCGTCACGTTTAACGCCGTCACAGTGCCGGCAATGGGCGCCTTAATGACGGCATCCACGGCCTTTTCGGTTAATTCGTCCACAACCTTTTGCTGATCGTTAATATTTTTCAGAAGTCCCACCAGATCCGCTTCCTTGCTGAAGCTGGCCAGAAGCTCCGTCAGGGCACTGGAGGCATCCTCTTTCTCCGTGTTTGCCTTATCCCGGGCAGCGCTTAAGTCTGCCTTCTCATTGTTCAGCGCATCCCTGTAGCTGGTATCCGGAGTCTCTGCCTGCTTGTTTGCCAGCACACGCTGGGCTTCTGCCAGGTTTTCCTCGCAGATTCTTTTATCATTCAGGGCTTTTTGATATTCCGCGTCCCTTTGATTCAGTATATCCAGGGCCGCTTTACGATCTGCCTCAATACTATTCTCAGCCGCCGCCAGTGCATCCTGGGCCGCTTTCAGATTTGTCTCAGCCTCCGCCTGCAGGGCAGAAGCCGCCGTCACACTGTCCTCCCCGGTTCCGCTCAAACGCTCCAGCTCCACTTCCTCGTCCGGTGTCAGTGTCTCATTATTATTCTTCCTTGTCTCCAGTTCCGTTTTTCGGTTCAGCCTGGCCGTATAACCGTTTCTGGCTTCCTCCACCGCAGTCTCACAGGCTGTCACCATATCCTGGGCCGCTTTTACCGCACTGTTTACCGATTCCAGGGTGGCCTGGGCCGCCGCCAGATTGGCCTCTGCCGTCGGAACCGCATTCGTGGCCTTCTCCAGTTCTGCCTGGGCATTGTTCACTGCCACCTGTTCCGCAAAGGTATCCACCGTGGTATCGTTGCTGAGTTTGCCCAGTTCCGCGTCAATCTCTGAAATCCTGTTGCTATATCCTTTTATCACATCTTCCAGCTGGTCAATTTTCCTGTTATAATTGTCAATCTGTGTCAGCTTGGACTCCGCAGACGTGGTATTTCCGCTCTCCACCCTGTCCACCAGGCCCGCACTGCTCTCTGCGGACAGAATGGCCTTCTGGTATTCGTTCTGATAGGTCTCCAGCTGCTTCCTGGCTTCTTTCAGCTCCTCGCTCTCCTCATCCTCCAGATACATGAGCACCGCGTCTTTCTCCACGGTATCGCCCACTTTCACCGCCACGCCGGCAACCTTTCTGGATTCCTTTACTTCCAGATTATAAGGATCGCTGCTCTCCACCACACCTGATCCCCTGATTTTGGCCGTTATGGAACCCGACTGCACATACTGCGTCGCCACTTCCGGCAGGGAGTAGTTCATAATGGTGTTGGAGAAAAAGGTAAGTACCAGCATCACGGACAAAAACACAATCGCCGCGGTCTTTACCCATTCCCTTTTTTTCTTTCCGTTCTCGTTCATCGCTCTACCTCTCCTCAATATATTAACTTGCTAATTTCTTTCGCTTTTTGCCTGCGCCCTTCCGGAAGCGCGCCGTACCGGCTTCCTTCCCTGTCAGCCTTTGATTCCGCCCTGATATGTAATTCCATCCACCAGATATTCTTCCCCATACAAAAATATCAGCAGACTGGGAACCATATATATGGTAGCCACCGCAAACGCCAGCCCGATCTCCCCTGCATTGATTTTGCTCAGGAAAACCGACAGGGGATGCGTCTCCGCATCTGTCAGCAGAATCAATGGCTGCTCCACCATATTCCAGTAATCTATGAACACAAGAATGGCCGCGGAGCAAATGGCTCCCTTACAGAGAGGCATACAGATCCGTCTGTAAATCTGCCACTCTCCCGCGCCGTCTATCTGCGCTGCCTCCATCACCGATTCCGGAATCCTGCGCATGAACTTTGTCAGCAGAAACACCGCAAAAGGTGACATGACGCCCGGCAGCCAGATGGCCCAGTTGGTATCCAGAAGGTTAAACCAGTCGCTGACCAGGTAGTTGGGAACCAAAGTCACCTGATAGGGCATCAGCATCAGTATAATATACATGAAAAATATAATTTCCCGGATTCTGCCCCTGTACCTGGCAAATCCGTATGATGCCAGCGATGCCACAAGCAGCTGGAATACCACAATGGGCCCCACCAGAATCACGGAATTCCAGAATTTCAGCAGATATTCGGGACTTTTGAACAACACTGTAACATACTGGCTGAAGGAAACCATATCGGGAATAAATTTCAGATTCACCCGCTCCGCTATGTAAACCTTTCCTCCATTGGCATCCGTGGCAAACACGGTACCGTAATTGGCTGATATCTCGGATGCCGACATAAAGGAATTGGTTATTGTCAGTACGATGGGCATCAGGAAAAGTATTGCAAAAAATGCCGCCACCACAGTGGCAAGCGCAATTTTGGCTGTCTGCACACGTTTCCTCCGCATTGCGGCCTGCCGGTCCAGGGCAGCCAGGTCCTCCCATTGTCCCTGCATCTTTGCATTTTCCGAATTGGATTTTCTCCAATTTTTCATCCCTCCACATCCTTTCCGAAATGATTCTCCGCGATAAACAATATTCCGATAATCACGATCATTACCATTGACATCAGTATCGCTGCCGCCGACAATGTCTGGTAATCCAGGGAGCGGAATTTATTATTCATAAAATGCTGGAGCGTGTAAATGGAATCATATGGATAATCCCCCGTCAGCAGATAAACTTCCCGGAATATCTTGAAGGAATTGATCAGGGACATAATCGTCACAAACAACAGGGAGGAGGACAGGTAACGGATTTTAATATGAAAAAAAGTCTGCAGCGGCGTAGCGCTCTCCAGTGTCGCCACCTCCAGAATATCCTTGGGGATGCTTGCCAGTGCAGCCATAAATAAAATCATGTTGTAACCCAGATTTTTCCAGAGAAACAGAATCACGATCACAATCAGGGCATAATCCGATTTCATCCAGTCAATTTTCGCCCCGCCTAACTTCGCCAGCACCTCATTGATGGCACCGTTATAGTGAAACAGCACCTGCCAGATCAGCACAATGGATGCCACCGGCACCATCATGGGACTTAAGAAAAAAGTTCGGAACTGACTCCGGAAAGGCAGCTTTGCTTCCAGCACAATGGCCAGCAGAAGGGAGAGAACCACTGCCAGGGGCACTGCCACTGCCGCAAAGACAAATGTATTTCGAACAGCCGTTCGGAATGACATATTTTCCACTATACTGTTAAAATTATCCAGAAACACAAAATTACCGCTGATGGGATTATCCACCAGGGAGTAATATATGACTACCATAAAAGGAAGTATGAAAAACAGCATTACACCCAGAAAGCTGGGGGCGATATACAGCCCCGAGCTTATTTTGAGCCTCCGGGTTCTCCGGGTTGTGCTGATATAATTTTCCGGCGC
>CAJTLR010000001.1:5521-81439 GCA_910577185.1 uncultured Acetatifactor sp. | reverse complement strand
TTTCCATCCTCATTCCGGATATCCCGGCTCTCGTCCGGCCGGTTATTTGGTTTCATTTACATAATTATTGATACGGTTCTGAATTACCTTCACTACATCATCCACGGATTTCTGCCCCTTAAAGAAAGGTTCCGCCTCCTCATTGATAATGCTCATGATCATGTCATTGCCATTGACGGCCACCGGCTTTGCATGCTCCATCAGGGCCAGCGTTTTATCTATTTCCTCCTGGGTGGGAGTGTGATAAGTATACTCCCAGCCATCCTCGTATCCTATACTGCTCGTACCCGACACAAGGGGTTCCCCGTTTTCGTCCTTCATGACCTGGCCGTTCTCATCCATAACGTAATCTACCTCTACAGCTTCTGCCGCCATGGCGTCCAGTGCTGCTTTCCGGGTAGGAAAACCACTCCTAAACCTTTCATCACTCTCTTCTGTCAGAATACTTTCCAGAAAAGCCCATGCCCCATCCTTGCGGGAACTTTTGCTGCTGATGGCATAGGCATCCCCGGTGCTGAGCGCATGCCCGCCGGTACCATCCACTGTGGGGAATCCGATACAGTTATAATCACCTCCAAAAATCTCACTGTACATCTGTATCTGGTCGAAATCATACAGATAAGCCTGGGACAGCAGCACTTCCCCTTTCTGGATCCTGGTAGGTTCCGAATCCATGCCCTCTTCCCATGTCACCTCATCCGGGAAACGGTTCACAAAATCCAGTATGTTTTTAAATGTATCCGAATCAAAATTACACTCCCCGGTCTCCCAGTTGATGAATGCATCCTGGTTAAACATCAGCACGGCCCGCAGAATCTCTAACTTGGAAACCTGGTTAAAAATTTCCGCCTCCGGATACTGGTTTGCAAATGCAATCATTTCATCCAGGGTCCAGCCGCTCTCGGTGCCCACTTTCTCCGTACTTCCGATCACTGTCTGCATATTGAAAAAAGTAGGAATGCTCACCAGCGCACCGTTTACTGTATATACGTTCAGAATATTTTCCAAAAAGTCGGAACGGTTCAGCACACTGCTCTTCTCCAGGTAGGGATTCAGGTCTTCCAGTATTCCCTTTGCCGCCAGCTGGGACATATTCATGCTGGTCAGGTCAATGATATCCGGACAATTGTTTGACGTAAGGTCATTATTGAAACTATTCAGTGCATCCGACCAGGTATTCTCACCATAATTTTCAAAATCCATATATTGCTTCACACTGATATGGTACTGGGAATTGGACTTGTTAAATTTCACTGCCCTGGCCTGCAGATTGTACGCGCCGCTCATGGTACCCACGGTGATGATCTCCTTCTGGGGCACCTCTTCCGCTTTCTTTTTGGTCAGCAGGGCAATTCCGCTGTCATTGGTCTCCCAGTCCTCAACGATCGCCACGATACGGCCATCCTCCAGCTGTCCGAACCGGCGCACATTGCTGCCGTTGATATCGCTGTCCAGCCAGTCAAACAGTTCTTCCTTCTTTTGCTTTTCCAGATCGTATGCGTAGACTTTCATACCGTCATGTATCAGGAAGTCATATTCCGTACCCCTGAAAAAGCCATTGTTGCCGCGGGGAAAATCTTTATAACTGTTTCCCAGCCTGGCGCCTTCAAAGTCAATTTCACACAAAGTATATGTACTGTTGTTCCCGTCGTAACTGCTGTATCCCAAATATACCTTGCCATCAGAGCCGTTGCCCATGGAGTCAATCCACACATTGGTGCCCTCCAGTTTCACGGAACCTTTGCTGACGCCTTCCGCGTCAAACAGCCACACAACGCCGTCTCCGGAAAGATATACCCTGCCTTCCCCATCCACCACAAGACCGTCCGCATAAGAACCCTGGAGCAGGTCTGTAATATCCTGGGAGAAGATCTGCTGTCCCTGGGCATCAAATTTTGTGAGATGCTGCCAGGACTGGCTGTAATCTTCCGTATAGGAATCCATAATGGCATAGAAACTGCCATCTTCCAAAAAAGTCCCCCTGTTCAGACTCTGGTATCCCACATCCTCGGCCCAGGTGATGGGAGTCTTTGTTAACGCCTTGTCTGCCAGAGAGTATTTACAGACGCTCTGGCTGCTGGTCTGTGTACTCTCATCCCAGTCATAGGATAAATAGTAAAGATTTTCCCCCACCAGCTGCATATCATAATAGCTTACATTGTCCTCTTCTATGGTGAGAAATTCCGGCACATAAGCCCACTCCTTCGGTTTCGTGCCGTCAGCGGAATCTCCTGATTTCCCGCAGGCGGATACCCCCAGAATGGTAATCGCCGTAAGCATCAATGCAAGCATACGTCTGCCTGCCGTAACTATCTTATGTTTTGATGTTTTCATGGTTTATTGATCCTCTCTTTTTGCAATTTCTTGCGGCTGTCCCAGGTGACGCCTGATATGGAAAACCGGCGCATGACCATATTACTGCCACATATTGAGTATATCACACTATTTCAAAAATGCACCTTAAGATTTTATGAATTACTGCTAAAGAGAAGGTTACTGCCGCCCCGTTTACTTGATACGGATATAGTATTTGCGGAGTTCCCGTATCCTTTTTCTGTACCGCATCATGCTTCCCAGATGATTGTAAAACCAGAATCCGTCCACCAGAAGATTGTTTGCCGCACCGATTTTCTGCTTTGTAGTGTAGGGATAATATTCCCCGCCGCAGGTGCACACCGCCCTTCCCCTCTCTTTCACCAGTCTGATCAGGTCCGACTCGCAGCGTATTTCCCCTCGGAACTCCGTGAATCCCAGTCCGATGCAGTCTTCCCTGTGGGCGTCACTGCCGCCGAAGACAGGCTTTCCATACTGCTCCGCAATGGCCAGGGCCCCCGCGTTGCTCTCGGGAGTCTCGCAGGCATTAAAACCTTCCAGGAAATCAAATTTATCCATCACAGCCAGCTGGTTGCGATGCTTTCTGGTATTGGTAATGCTTAAGTATTTCTCCCCGCAGGGGTGCGCCGGGCCCAGAATCCCGCCGTTTTTATGGACAATATCAATCAGGAACTGCACCGGCAGGCCCCGAAGCTCCAGGATCTTCAGCTTCACGGTCTCCGGCATGATCACCAGAATATGTCCCGCGTCAATGGTATCGTACTCCACTCCCTTCAGCACCACGAAACCCTTGTCACGCCCTTCTTCACGCACCTTCTTCCAGACCCTGTATCCCTTGTAGGAATCATGGTCGCTGACCAGCATACCATCAAATCCCTTCCCTCTCAGGATGCCCGCAAATTCCTCTATGGGCACTTTGCCGTCCAGGGAACCTTCCTTTGTGTGACAATGCATATCAAACTTCATTTTATTTTATCCTTTCCCCGTTGACAGATACCCTAATCAACGCTTTTCAAAGATTCCGTCATGCTGATTTCTTCCAGCCTGCCCCCCATGGCCCTGTTCACGCACCATGCAAACACCATTGTCAGCAGCCCGCTGTACAGATAACTCACAGGCCTGATATAAATATCAAAGGAAATCATGTCAATCCGTATCTCATTCATGACAAAATTGTGGAGAAAATATCCCAGCCCCAGGCCCGCCGCCATGCCCAGCATGGTCAGCATGGTATTTTCCCGGAACACATAGGCTGCCGTCTCTTTCTTGTAAAATCCCAGCACTTTTATGGTGGCAATCTCCCTGACCCGTTCCGTGATATTGATGTTGGTCAGATTATAGAGCACGATAAACGCCAGCCCCGCCGCGCACAGAATGACCACTGCCACGATAATGTCCAGGCTTTTCATCATATTGCCGATGCGCTCCATAAAATCCGCGTTCACGGTGACGTTTGACACCTGCCCCAGCTTCATGAGATCTCCCGCCAGTTCGTAGGAGGAATTCCCCGTGACATCCGTCTTTGCTTCCTCCGTCAGATTCAGGTAGACCGTTTTCTTTTCCGGCTCTTCCCCCGCAAGCTCCCTCCAGGTATCCTGGGAGATATGCACGTAATTGTAAATATAATTTTCGTATATTCCGGTTACATAGACTTCCAGCGTGCGCATCTCTTCATCCCGCAGCGTAATCCTGTCCCCCACCCGGACATGGTAATCCTCTGCCAGACGGTGGGAAATCACGGCATCCCCGGTTCCTGGATAGGCCACGGCCTCTCCCTTTGTGGTGTGAAGATTCAGGAACGGCTTCATCTCCTCCCCCTCCCCTGCCACAAGATACACTGACTTGACTTCTCCGTCTGTCACAAAATCCATGTTTTTTTCCATAACGCAGGTATAAGCTCCCGCCCCCATGGATTTCCGCGCGTCCAAAGCCTCCAGAAAGGCTTCATCCACGTTTTCCTTCAGGGAAATCCCGATGTCAAAGGTCTGGATTTCCTGATACTGTTTTTCCGCCACATCCGCGATGGAATCCCTGATGCCGAAACCGGTCACCAGAAGCGCCGTACAGCCGCTGATTCCCACCACCATCATAAACAGTCTTTTTTTATACCGGAAAATATTCCGCAGGGAAACTTTCCGCAAAAATCCAAGGCGCTTCCACAAAAAGGGAATCCGCTCCAGCAGAACTCTCTTTCCCGCCCTGGGGGCCTTGGGCCGCATCAGGGCCGCCGCCACCTGTTTCAGTTCCGCCCGGCAGGAAAGCCAGGTAGTCCCCAGGGAACACAGCAGCGATACTGTCATGGAAATAAGCGCCATATTCCCATCAAAAATATAAAAAACGGAATCTGCCCGGTACATCATCCCGTAACAGAACCATATAATTTTCGGGAAACCCCAGGTTCCCAGGAAGAACCCCGCAACACAGCCGGTCACCGCCGCAAGGCCGGAATAAATCATAAACTTGGACATGATATCCGCTTCCCCATACCCCAGCGCCTTCAGCACGCCCATCTGGGTTCTGTGTTCCTCCACCATCCGGTTCATGGTGGTAATACACACCAGCGCAGCCACCAGGAAGAAAAAAAGCGGAAAAATGTTGGCGATTCCCTCCACAATATTGGAATCGTTCTCAAAACACACATATCCGATATTGGTATCCCTGCCCAGAACGAAAACCTCCGGCTCCTCCAGCTTTGCCAGTTCTTCCTCAGCATCTGCCAGCTCTTCACAAGCCTCCTGTACCCGACGCTCAAAATCCTTTCCGGCCTCTTCATACTCCACCCGGCCGTCCTCATACTCCTTCCTTCCACTGGCAAACTCCGCTTCTTTTTCCTGAAGGGTGGCCCGGGCCTCTTCTATTTCTTTTTTCGCCCCGGCAATTGCCTCCTCGCCTTCCTCAAGCTCCGTTTTTCCTTCTTCCAGGGCTTTTTTCCCTTCCAGAATCTCCCGTCTGGCCTCTGCCATGGCCAGCTGTCCGTCCGCAAGCTGCTGCTTTGCCTGGGCAAGGGCAAGCCAGCCGCTGTTGAGCTGCTCCTCAGACTCTTTGATCTGCTGCCAGGCGGCGGCCAGCTCCTCCTCCCCTGCCGCCAGCTGGCCCTCCAGCTCCTCCAGTCTGGCCCTGTATTCCCCCAGGGTCTGTTCTCCCTTTTCTATCATGGACACTGCCAGATCATAGGCCTCCCCGGAGATGGCGCCGCTCTCTGCCTGGGTTCGCAGCTCTTCTTTCTGCCTTTCCAGTTCTTTTTCCTGCAGCTCCAGCTGGTTCCTTCCCTCTGTAACCAGGTTCCTCATGGTTTCCACTGACTCGCTCTTGCTTCTCAGTTCGGCTTTTCCATCTGCCAGCTGCCGTTCGGCGCTTCTCAGCTCTACCTCATTGCTGTCGATCAGGCTTCTGGCTTCCACAAGTTCGGCTTCCTTCTCCGTGATGGTCACTTCCCCCTGATACAGCTCCTGCTCTTTCTCCGACAGGGTGATTCTGGCCTGAATCAGTTCCCCTTCCTTATTAAAGAGCTCCTGCTCTCCCTCCGCGAATTCCAGCCTGGCATCTGCCAGCGCCCTCTCTCCTTCTTCCAGCTGCCGTGCGGCCTCATCCAGCTCTTTCCCTGCCGCCTCCAGCTCCCGGAGGCCTTCCTCTTCCTTCTCTTCCAGCTCCCTGTATCCATCAGCAATTTTCTGCTCCGCCTCCCGGCGGATCTCCTGATATCTTTTGTCTGCCTCTTCCTTTGCCGTCCGCTCAAACGACCTTTCCTTCCCGTCCATGAACGAATTGTATTCCGTACTGTATAAATCGAAATCCTGTGAAAACCTTACATAAACTTCCGTGAAATACTCCACCGTGAAGCCTTCCGGGGGAAGGTAGAGAAATCCCGCCAGCCGCCCGGTGCCCAGGGAAGTGTTTCCTCTCTCATACTGGATATAAAGGGGTGACTGCACCAGCCCCACAATGGTGTATTCCTTATGGGTAAAATGTTCCAGGTCCTCTTCCGCATTATCCTCCGCCAGGGAAATCACGGTTCCAATGTCCGACTTTCCGAACAAATTATTGTCCGCCACACATTCATTGCTTTCCTGGGGCATCCTGCCGGCAGTCAGCTTCGGGGTGTTCAGTTCCTCAGGCAGGCTGTGGATCTTTGCCACGCCCTGGCTGCCGTCCTCCAGACTGTAAATCATATCAAAGGAAACGGATCCTTCCGCCGCCTCCACATCCTTTGCCCCGGCAAAAGCATCCGTATTCTCCGGCCCGAACCCAAGTGTGGAAATCAGGCGCAGGTCATAGAAGGCATGGCGGTCCAGATACCCTTTCACCGTGGCCAGCATGGCTTCCTTCGTCACTTTCAGGCCGGCAAAAAAGCCCACCCCCAGCGCAATGATGGCAAAAATTGCCATAAAACGCCCTAAGCTGGATCTGATTTCCCTGAATGTGCTTTTTCTGATCCCGCGCATGCCCCTTTTTCCCATACGAATCTCCTGTGAGCCGAAATTGCCATCTTATTTTCCCTACCACTCAATATCCGCCACATCCACGATATTTTTATTTATGACCATATCGGCCACCGTACCGCTCTTTACCGTGATAACGCGGTCTGCCATGGCAGTCAGCGCCTGGTTGTGGGTGATGACGATCACTGTCTTCCCCATATTCCTGCAGGTATCCTGCAAAAGTTTCAGCACGGATTTTCCCGTATGATAATCAAGGGCCCCCGTGGGCTCGTCGCACAGAAGAAGTTTGGGATTTTTGGCCAGCGCCCTGGCTATGGCCACACGCTGCTGTTCCCCTCCGGAAAGCTGTGCCGGAAAATTATTGGCGCGCGCCTTCAGGCCCACCTGTTCCAGCACCGTGCCGGCGTCCAGGGGATCCCTGCAGATCTGGGCCGCCAGTTCCACGTTTTCCAGCGCCGTCAGATTCTGGACCAGATTGTAAAACTGAAACACAAATCCCACATCATAACGCCTGTATGCCGTCAGCTGCTTTTTGTCATAGGAGGAAACCTCCTCCCCATCCAGAAATACCTTTCCTTCCGTGAGTGTGTCCATGCCTCCCAGAATATTCAGTATGGTGGTCTTGCCCGCGCCGGAAGCCCCCACAATCACGCAGAACTCCCCCTTTTGCAGCTCAAAATTCACATTCTCCAGGGCCGGAATCTCCACCTCTCCTGTCTTATATATTTTTTTCACATTCTGAAAACTTACAAACGCATCCATACTCTTGTCCAGTTTCCGCACCCTTTATCCGGATGCTGATCTTCTTTGTCACCAGCCGATTCCGCAATCATTTTTTATTATAGCAAACATCTTTTCATCTTCCAAGCTTTTTGATATAATATGATTGTGAAAAAATGTGAAAGTCGGGTGAATCATTATGTTTTTTGTTCATTTATCTGCCCTGCTGGGTATACTGGTCTTTATTTTCTGTCTCCGGAAATTGGGCGGCACGCCCAAAAAGCTGCCGGAGTACAGCCTGACCATCCTGATTCTGGCAGCTCTCTTTGTCAGGATTCTCTGTGCCGGCCTGTCAAAAGGCTTTGACAATGACACGGCGTGTTTTGCCTCCTGGGCTGACCGGATGTTCCAGGTACGCCCGTCCGGGTTCTACTCCCCGGACACGTTTACGGACTATCCTCCGGGCTACATGTATGTTTTGTGGCTGCTGGGAGCCATCCGGAACCTTACCGGCATGGCCTATTACTCCCTGCCCCATCTGCTTCTGCTGAAAATCCCCGCCATCCTCTGCGATATGGGCTGCGGGCTGATTCTGTATAGGGAAGCGAAAAAAAAGTTCACGGAGTACGGGGCTTTTTTTGTGGCGGCCGCATATTTTTTCAACCCTGCCCTGATTCTGAATTCTTCCGTCTGGGGACAGGTGGACTCCATTTTCACGCTTCTGGTAATCATCATGTGCCTGAGCCTGATCCGCGGAAAAATGTATCCCGCGCTCATCTGCTTTGGCACGGGCGTGCTGATTAAGCCGCATACACTGCTCTTTGCCCCTATATTATTTGCCGGCATGCTGGATCATATTCTTTCGGCAGAAAAAAACGCGCGGCTCTCCCTGACTGTGCAATTGTTTTTTCAATGTCTGTCCGTGGGAGCGGGCATGGTTTTTCTCTGCGTTCCCTTCGGTCTGGAGCATGTCTGGAAACAGTATTTCAGCACGGTGACATCCTACCCTTACGCCGCGGTCAACGCATATAATTTCTGGGGATTTTTCGGTTTAAACTGGGTCAGCCAGGATAACACATTTCTGGGCATTCCCTACTCTGTCATCGGCTGGACATGCATTGCCGCGGCGGTGGCCGTGACCCTTCTGATCAGCCTGCGCAGCCGGAAAGACCGCGAAAAGTATCCTTTTCTGGGGGCCCTGCTGATGATTTCCGTGTTTATGTTTTCCGTGCGCATGCATGAACGCTATCTGTATCCCGCCCTGACGCTTCTGCTGCTGGCATTTTTATACAGGCCCTGCAAGCAGTTCTTTCTGTGCTACGGCGGTTTTTCCGTCCTGCATTTTTACAATACGGCGGACGTGCTCTTTTTCTACAATCCCGTGGAATATGACCGGACCTCCCCTCTTATTATATCCGTTTCCCTGGGGATGCTTGTGTGCACGGGGCTTTTTTATCACTCGGTCTTCCGGACCTACTGGCGGACACCGGCAGAAGCCGGTGGAAATGCACCTTTCCCCAGGCTCTTCCCTGACCGGCCTGCTGTAAAAAAATCTTCCTCTTCCAGGCCCAGGGCAAAATCCGGCGGGGCCAGGGGAGTTGCCGCCTTCCGCAGCGGCGGTTCCGGCGGCAGTGCGCCTGAAGGGTCCGCGGCGGCAGTGCCCATCCGGCGGGGGGATTTTATCTGCATGGCCCTGATCACTGCCGTTTATGCCTGCTTTGCCCTATATGACCTGGGAGACCGCCAGGCTCCCGAAACTGCATATGACATGACCCAGGGGCAGTCCATAGAGCTGGATTTCCAGGGTCAGGCGCCGGTGTCCCTGGCTTATTATATCGCTCCCTGGGAGAAAAGGCACTTTACGCTGGAAGGGAAAAAAGAAAACGAAACCCAGTGGACTTCTTTCGGGAAAATCACCCTGAAAAATGTATTCACCTGGCAGACCCAGAGTCTGGATACCGGACTGTCCCATTTGCGGCTTACCCTGGAAGACAACCAGGCATCCATTCTGGAATTTGTCTTTCTGGACCAGGAAGGCAATATCCTCACACCCGGTTTTGCCGGACAATATGAGGGATTGTTTGACGAGTCCCACCTTTATCCGGGCACCAGCACTTACCGCAACAGCATGTATTTTGACGAAATTTATCACGGGCGCACGGCCTATGAGTTTCTCCACGGCCTCACCTCCTACGAGAATACCCATCCTCCCATGGGAAAAATCCTGATCTCCCTGGGTGTGGCCCTATTCGGCATGAACCCCTTCGGATGGCGTATTATGGGCGTCCTTTTCGGCATCGCCATGGTGCCCATAGTGTATCTTTTTGCCAGAAAGATATCGGAAAACACCCTCCTGGCTTCTTTTGCCAGTGTATTGTTTGCCTTTGATTTCATGCACTTTACACAGACCAGGATCGCCACCATAGATGTATACATCACCTTTTTCGTGATCCTGATGTACTATTTTATGTACCGCTACAGCCGGCTCAGCTTTTATGACACCCCCTTAAAGAAGACCTTCCTTCCCCTGGGCGCCTGCGGCGTGTGTATGGGATTCGGCATCGCCTGCAAATGGACGGGAGCCTATGCCGGATGCGGTCTGGCCGTGATTTTCTTTTCCGTACTGTATAAAAGATACCGGGAATACGTCTACGCCGGGAAACGGCCTTCCGGCAGCACGGATGGCATTTCCCACCGGCATATCCTGGACAGTTTCCTGCCCAGCACAAAGCGTACCATCTATTTCTGCCTGGTATTCTTTGTGGCAGTGCCGGCGCTGATCTATCTGCTGTCCTACCTGCCTTTCCGGGATTATTCGGACCGGGGACTCCTGGGCCGGATGCTGTACAACCAGACTTCCATGTTCCAGTACCACAGCGGCCTGAATTCCACCCACGATTTTTCCTCCCCATGGTATGAATGGCCCATCCTGAAGCGCCCGATCTGGTATTACTCCCGCATCATCACCAAACCGGCGGAGGGAATGGGCCTGCGGGAAGGCATCAGCGCCTTCGGAAATCCCGCCCTGTGGTGGGCCGGTATCCCCGCCGCCATTTACATGGTTTATCTGTGGATGAAAAAAAAGGACAAAACCGCCGCTTTCCTGGTAATAGGATATCTGGCACAGTATCTGCCCTGGTTTTTTGTCACACGCATCACCTTTATCTACCACTACTTCCCCAGTGTGGTGTTTGTGGTGCTGATGATCCTGTATACATTTATCCAGTGGAAGAAAATGCTCACCCGCCCGGCCTTCTTAAGCCTGGTCCTGCTATACGGCACGGTGGCGGTGGGTCTGTTCCTCCTGTTCTTCCCGGTGCTGTCAGGCCAGCCCGTGGAAGCGGAATTTGTGGATAAATACCTGCGCTGGTTCAAAAGCTGGGTCCTGACAGCAAAGTGACCTTACATAAATCCCATACATCCGGACATTGAAACAGGCTGCCACAGTCATTTGTGGCAGCCCGTTTTTCTTTTTGCCTGTTTTTGCTTTCCGCCTGTTCTTCCGTCAAATATATTTCCCGTTCCTTAAAAGCTGTGTCCGCCTCCACCGCCGCTGCTCCCTCCTGTGCTGCCGCCGCTTCCGCCTCCACTGCTCCCTCCTCCGCTGCTTCCTCCCGAATCCGATACCGGATCATAGATCTTCGTCTGATAGGTGAATGTGGCGCCCGGTTTCGTGTATTGAAATTTCCTATGAATGGATTTCAGGACTTCCCTTTCCCCGG
The DNA here is from genome assembly GCA_910577185.1 of uncultured Acetatifactor sp. Classification (GTDB taxonomy): domain Bacteria; phylum Bacillota; class Clostridia; order Lachnospirales; family Lachnospiraceae; genus Acetatifactor. The sequence goes on along the minus strand of CAJTLR010000001.1, from coordinate 70,224 downwards.
GCTTCCGCAGTCTGGTAAAGCAGATGACCAGCACAAAATTCACCAGCATGGCAAGAATCAGCGCCAGCAGGGCATTGCTGATATATTTCATGGGACGGGCAATCCTTTCTCCCTCCAGCAGCGCATAAATCTCTGCGAATGCCTCCATGGCACAGCCATGATAGTCTGCCGCGGAAGCATACCGGTACACATTGTCCGTCACCGTCTCCGCATTGGCTTTTGTGATCACTGCGTAAACCGCTCCGTCACTGTGAATCCAGATATTGCGGTTGTCCATGTCGATCAGAAACAGGGTTCCGCTGTCCCTGCCAAACTCGTCCCCATAGTACTCCCCCGCAAACGTTCTTGTGGAATCGAAATTCTGGTCAATGGTTTTAAAAGCCACATTCCCATAGGCCGTAATCTTCGCCATGACCGCTGCCAGTTCCTCCCGCTCCTCCTTTGTGAGCAGCCCTGCGTCATCCTCCAGCACCACACGGTATCCCGTATCCGGATTGCTGTAAACGGTTCCCTCTTCCGGCTCCTGCCCGTGACATACCGGCATCCCCGCCAGCAGCCATCCCAGGAAAAAAATTCCTGTACACAGGGGAATCCGGAACCGTAACACCCATTTCCACCCCCGGAATAAAAGCTTTCTCATGGCAGGTCACCTCCCCTCCGGTTAAACTGCGGAAGCCTGCGGGTAGTCAGAAGATTGTGCTGCTTTATGATATCCAGAATGGCCCACAGTACCAGACCCATACACACAAATGCCCCCATATAGTAAAACCAGTCGGAAACCGGATTCCACATCAGAATGATCACCGCAAGAATCATCCCCCCAAATGGTTTCACCAGAGTGGACCATTTCTCTTTAAAATGACTCCCGGACCTCCTGCCGGAAGGCTTGCCCAATGCCCTCCGCAGCACAAAAAAGATGGACGCCAGAATCGTAATAATGATCACCGCCACAACACCTGACGGCAGAATGCCTCCCATCAATATCCCTGCAATGGCAATCACAATACCGGGCACCAGGGCAGACAGATAAAACGCCAGCAGCATCAGAATGATTTTCCCCGCGGCGCCCTCCGGCCACCGTATCCCCGGCCGCCGTCTCTTCCCGGCGGCATCCTCCCCACGGGAAGGCGGTTTTACGCTTGCCAGTCCCCTATCATCCTCCCCGGATTCCCTGGAAATAATATGGGAAATCTGTCTGTTTGAGATCAGAATACAGGCCAAAGCCAGCAGCGCCGCCGTCACCAGGATTTTGGCCGGCGTTATGGTAAAAAACAGATTCAGCAGAAAAAACAGGGGCACTGCCAGCAGCAGGGAACCCAGCATATATTTCTTTTTGTCCACAGGCAGGTCTGCAGCCGCCTTTCCCGTCTGGCCGTTGACCACCGCATAGCTGACCCTGTCTTTACTTTTGCAGGAAAGAAACCATACCGGCAGCATGGCCAGCTCCGCCATTCTTTCAGACGGCAGAAGGGCATTTTTGAGTACGTAATCCTCCCCGTCCTGACCCACATGGTATTTTCTGCAGACCGCGTCCCTTCCCAGGCAGGACGCGGTATCCCGGACCACCAAGTCCTGTGCTTCCCTCTCATAAACATAGCTTTCCACATCATTGGTGTCCGCATAGAAGCCGCTTAAAAAAGACGGCACGAATGTTTTTCCCTCTTTTAAGTCAAAGGGTCCAATGGCATTGCTGAGGCTGTCCGAAAATGCAGCGGACGCATCATAGGCCAGCCCATGGTACTCCGCTTCCACCGCACATTCTATCCGGTAATGATCCGTGATCCGATAATCTCCTTTCCTGCGGGAACGTTTGCCCGAAAAGGAAATATTCCCCTTTTTTTCAAAGGAATACACCCAGAAAGGCATATAAATCCCCCTGAACTTTTCAATCTGGGCCTCCTTTTTCATATCGTCCGGCACAAAGGGCGCCCTGCGCAGCATCTTTTTGTATGCCTCCCTGCAGTCCTCCTTTGTCCGGGTAAAAGGAATGATATAACCGGGCCGTTTTCCTTTGCTGATGCGGCTGTCCAGAATGGCGGAAGATCCGCAGAAACTGCAGAATGTAGCCGCCGTGGTGTCCTCGCTCAGAATCTCGCCCCCGCACTGGGGGCAGGTAAAAACCGTGACCTCGTATTCTCCTGCTTTTTCCTCCGCATCCCTTTCCCCGGAAACCTGATATGGGTCCATCATGGTACCGCAGTATTCACAATGCAGCTGCTGCCGGGCTATGTCAAACTTCAGATTTCCCGCGCAATTAGGACATTCGTACATTTTCTGCTCCTGATTCCGGGTTTTGGGAAAATACGCTGCCGCGCTTTCCCGTGTCCCTTAAAATTCCCCTATACAATCCAGGTCTGCAGCGCCTCTTCTAGTTTCTGGATGTCCACAGGTTTTGAAATATGTCCGTTCATTCCGGCTTCCTCCGACTTGCGGATATCATCCGCAAACGCATCTGCCGTCATAGCCACAATGGGAATTTTCTCCAGATCCTCCCTGCCGGAAGCACGTATGGTCCTGGCCGCCTCATATCCGTTCATCACAGGCATTTGAATGTCCATGAAAATCAGGTCATAATAGCCCGGATCCTTTTTCAGCACAGTGTCCACGGCAATGCGGCCGTTGAGGGCCTGCTCCACCTGGATACCCACAATACCCAGAAGCTCGGCGGCCACTTCAATATTGATCTCATTATCCTCCACCAGCAGAACCCTTCTCCCGGAAAAATCCTGCTGCCGGAATGTGTCAAGGGCCGTGGCGGCTTCCTCCTCACTGGCAAGCCCCAGCACGTCCTTCAGCACTTTGGTGAGCCTGGATTTAAACAGCGGTTTTTCGATAAACGCATCCACACCCGCTTCAATTGCTTCCGACTCTATATCTGCCCAGTCATAGGCGGACAGAATAATAATGGGAATATCGTCCCCCACCACATCCCGTATTTCCTTTGCCGTTTCCAGTCCGTCTTTCTCCGGCATTTTCCAGTCCAGAATCACCACGGAGAAAGAATTTCCTTCCTCACTGGCTTCCTGGATACGCCTGACAGCGCTGTCCCCATCCAGCACATATTCCGCATCCATCTGAAGGCTTCCCAGGATCTCGCAGGCACTTTCACAGGCCGCCTCCTCGTCATCCACCACAAGAACCGGAAGGGAAACGAAATGATCTATATCTTCCTGGGTGATATCATTCAGTTTCAGATAGACCTTGACGGTAAACCGGGACCCCTTGCCCAGGGTACTCTCCACCTTGATATCTCCGTTCATCATCCGTGCAATATTGACTGCAATGGTCATTCCCAGACCGGTTCCCTCAATTTTGCCTGTACGGGAATCCGCTGCCCGGGAAAAGGGTTCAAAGATGGTGTCAATATACTCTTTCTCCATGCCGATTCCGGTGTCTTCAAATGTGAATTCATAGTAGCCGCTGCCGGCGATATGGGAAGTCTTCTCTTCAATATGAATGCCGATTCTGCCTCCCGGCGGAGTAAACTTGACCGCATTTCCCATGATATTCATGAAGATCTGCTGCAGCCTCTGTTCGTCTCCTATCACATCCTCATGATCCATTTTTGAGATATTCACGCCGAATTCCAGTCCCTTTGCCTCTATCTGGGAGTGGAACACTGTCAGCAGACTCTCGATGGTGTCGGACAAATTAAACGCACTCTCCGAAAGCCGCACTTTGCCGCTCTCAATCCTGCTCATATCCAGCACTTCATTTATCAATCCCAGCAAGTGTTTACTGGATACCGTAATTTTTTCAAGGGCATCCATGACGCGTTCTTTTTCGTCTATATGCATACAGGCAACCGCCGTCATGCCCAGGATGGCATTCATGGGGGTCCGGATATCATGGCTCATGCGTGACAGGAAATCGCTCTTGGCCAGATTGGCGGTCTCTGCCCTCTCTGCCGCCAGGGCCAGCACTTCTTTCTGCTCTTCCTCCTTATGTATGATCTCGTCGATACTGCGTATGGTCAGGGTAATCGCCACCGGATGCCCTTCTTTCATTTCCGCCGCCGTAATGACGGAAGAACACCATTCATAATTGCCATCCCCTGTCATTCTTTTATACTGCAGTTCCACATGGTCCTGGGTCTCAAGTTTCTTTACCATGGTATCCAGGTCAAAGAATTCCCGCACTTCCTGACTGTATTCTTCCGCAATAATCCCCGTGTCAATCCTGCTTGCCATAAAATCCAGGTCATAGTCGCCTGACTCCGAAACTTTTCCCCGGTGGGGATAAAGCATTTCAAAACGGCGATCCGTGATATCAATATAGTAGATGGCCCGGTATGCCCGTGCCGTTCCATTCATGGCATTCTGGTACACCCGGTTCCGCTCCGCCATCCGGTTCCGCTCTTCCATAAGCTCCCGGTTCTGCTTATCATGGGCATGGTCCCAGACAGTCTGCGCCGCCACCATGACGACCCCAAACAGAATCAGCATAAGGCTGATGTAATTGAAAGTATCCACCCCGGAAAGAATCTCTTCCTCCGGCATGGTCAGAATGGCCGTCCAGCCGTTATCCATATGATGGAAATAAATGTTGCGCCTGGCCCCATCCATGGCCTCCACATTTTCCAGCAGCTGGTTGCCCTGCCCCACATCCACCTGCGCCATGAAGCCATTGACCAGTTCCTGAAATTCTTCATACTTATGGTTCAGGGAAGTTTTGTAATATATCAGCTTTCCCTCACTGCCAAGGAGATAATAAGATGCATTGGGAGGCAGCGTGAGGTTTTCATTATTCATTTCAAAATAGGAGAACTTCAGGTCTATGGCCAGGAAGCTTCCCGTGGAAGGAATGGACTTGCACATGGTGACCACAGACTGGCCTGTCACCGTATCTATATAAGCCGGAGAAATATATATATCCCCTCCGGCAGCCATGGCGCCCTTATAATAATCCGTATCCGTGACACCATAGTCCTTCAGGGCTTCAATCCTGGGATCATTGGATATCATCTCCGTTCCGCCCATGGCTTTGCCGTAAATCTGAATGTTTTCCACCCCATACAGATCCGTAAGGCCGTTCATGAAGGGATACAGCCCTTCCCTCAGTTCTTCCAGGGAGACATTATTATTTTCCCTTTCTTCGATATAATTTGCACTGATGGTCAGAATCACCTCACAGGCACGCATATTGCTCTCTTCTGACGTGGAATAATTTTCCACCAGTGTAAGCCCCATCTTGTTGGCATTCTCCATCAGGGAATTTCGCAAAATATAGGTACAGAGCAGTATCACCAGAATCACTACCGCAAGTACCACAATATTATTCCGCATTTTTCTGAAAAACTTTAATTCTCTCTTTCTGTCTGTTCCCATTGTAAACCTCTTCCTGAAATATTCCTGCCGCGTATGTCTTTCGCAGCGAAATTCAGCTTCCGGCTCTTCCGCTGCTTTTTTGCCTGCTGCCCACAGCTTTCAGCCGGCATTTTTTTGCTTTTGCAATTATTTTTCCCGCTTCTCCGTCCGGTCCAGACGAAACCAGTGTTCCAGCCTTTCCCTGGGAAGCAGGTAATTCACTGCCAGGGCAATCACCACACCCACACCGGTATCAATCATCCTGCTGACAGCGTAGTCAATATGATGGGCCGGCGTATTGAACAAAATAATGCAAAGCACCACCCCGCCCGGCTGGACACCTCCCGGCCAGCGGAACAGTACACACAGGGAAATCAAAATGATGATTCCCCCGAAAACCAGCGGAAGGCGCAGCCAGTAACATCCTTCCGGATAAATCAGATGCTCCAGCCAGTATAAAAGAAGCCCTATCAGGCCGCCGATGATGGTTCCGAAGAAACGATTTCCCCCGCTGCGGCGTGAATCCTGCATATCTGCCCCCATGCCAAAGATCGCCCCGATGCAGGCAAATGTGGGATTGCTTTGGGGAATAAAAGCATACAGCATCGCCGTAAGCAATGCCGCCAGCGCCGTCTTCATACTCCGCAAACCCAGCCCCGGAATCGGCGCATGTATGGGATTGTGCTGTTCTGCCTCCGTTCCCGTGCCCTGGCACTGTTTCTGCTGTTCCATTCCAACCGTGTCCTTTCCGTAATCATCGGATTACCAGTGTTTTAATCCCTTCCCCCGGGCACTTTTATTCCGTCTTCCTCCTGCCAATGTACATCATATGAGTGCTGTAGGCAAAATATTGGGGATTCTCGCACAGCCGCAATGACAGTTCCAGATACTTCTCCCTGACCTGCGGACTGCATTGTTCCAGATAACTGAGCCGTGTGGCAGTGATTCCTTCCTGCCCGAACAGCGCAAGTTTTTCAAAATCAAGTCTCTCGAAAAAGGGCAGTATCTCCAGATTGTTGATAAAAGTGGCCTCCGTAAAAGCCGTCCCGCTCCATGTCTCATCTGCTTCCATGCGGTCAAATAAGTCCATTGCCGGCTCATTGACCAGCTCCGCCGGACATTCGTCCAGATAATAATTGAGGCCCCCCGTAATGGAGATAAACGAGGCAAACAAAACACCGTCTTTTTTCAAATGTTTTTTCGCTTCTTCCACGCATTTTTCCCGGTGGGATTCCTGAAACAGATGATACAAAGGTCCCATCAACAGTACATTGTCATACTCGCCCAGGTTCAGCCCTGATAAATCCCTGGCATCACAGGCGTACGCCTCAATGGATACGCCGCACTCCCGGGCCTTTGCTTTCGCAAACGCCACGTTTCCATCGCTTAAATCAACCAGCGTCACATCATATCCCAGCTTCGCCAGATAAATACTGTACCTGCCCGGTCCGCCGCCGATATCCAGCACCTTTCCTTTCTTCAGATACCTGTCCATCATATGTTTCGTAATCTCAAATTCAAAATGATATCCCTCCAGGCGTCTCCACTCTGCCTCAGGGTCATCATCATAATTTTTCTTCACAATCTCCACTTCGCTCATAACGGTCTGTTTCCTTCCTTTCACCCTGCATGATGCATTCCCGCAGCATGGCTGCAGGTCTCTCACAGAGTCCCCGCGGACATGCAGCCGCTAAATCCATTATATCTGTTTTCCCATATCATGGCAAGGCATTTATGCACCACAGAATCCCAAAACTCGCAAAATGATGCTTATCGCACATGTGCACGGCTTTCCTATGCCATTCTCCTACAGCTCTTCTGTCTTAAAGGAATTATGTCCCTCATAGTAATAGCTGACAGCAATGCCTTTCATGTATATTTCCCTATTATCTGTCTGGCCGGTTAATGCATTCTTCAGTAAAACTTTAATTTCCACATCTTTAACAGGACTTCTTTCCATGGCCAGTAAATAGTCCTCCTTGTCAACCCGGTTCCAGTCCACAACGAAATTTAATTCCTTTTTCAAAATCAAATCCAGCCAAATACGTGTGCTCCTTCCGTTGCTTTCCCTAAAAGGATGCGCAGCATTCATTTTGAAATAGTCTAATTTCATTTACAATGATAGAGGAATCCAGAAGATTAGAAAGTCCGCAGGAATATTTGGCGCTTACTATATAAATATGGAATAAGCCGAAAAATCCTTTATCTACGTTATAATTAGAACATAATATGAGGCCAGAAAGCCCAACTGTTGAAAGAATAATTTCATGGCTCAAAAAAAGCATCTGCAATCACTCCTTCAGATGCTTTTTAAATAAACTATTTGTAATTAGTTACATGAAACTGATTATCAGTTCCTTTGCCTCGTTCCATAAATCTTCCGGACATTCTTCTTTAAACTGAGCATTCCTAGCACCAACATCCAACATTTTCGCCTGATCACACAATATTACGCCTGTTGTTTGTGTCCGTTCATCCAGTTCTATATGAAACGGATGCTTTTTATTAGTGTTAGTTATCGGACAAACAAATGCCAATGAACTATGATGATTCAGAATATCATTACTCAAGACAAGTGCCGGTCTTCTTCCGCTCTGTTCATGACCCTTTTGAGGGTTAAAGTCCATAACGATTATGTCACCTTGTTTATAAGTTACCACTGCTCATTCCCTACTGGAGCACCTACATCAACCTCTTGCGTGCTTTCGACATAAATTTCGTCAATCGGTCTTTTGTAGAATGCTTCCAGCCTTTCTTCTAAATTAAGATATTTGGGCTTATTGATTTTCTCAACAGTCATCTTGCCATCGTAAACATTTATCCCTACAGTATCATTCTCGTGTAAATTCATCTGTGCTAATATTTCTTTTGTTAATCTAATCCCCTGACTGTTTCCCCACCTCCTTATGTTAGTTTGTATTGTATACACATTATCTTCCCGCAAATTTTTTAATTCCATTTTCTCGACCTCCGAAGTATATACAATGGATATACCTTTAATGTTAGTATATACAAAGTATATCCGTTTGTCAATATAAATATGCCTTTTATCCATACTCTCTATTTTGTCATGCTGAACTGAACCGTCCCCGCCCACATAAACGCCTCAAGCGAAAGGATTCTATCTTGTTCTTAATTTTTCTCGGTTTCTCTTACTTTTTTACCCGTTCAGGCTGCAAAGCCTGTGCGGTTTTTATTTAAAAGCTGTTATGCTGCTTTCCTATCTGTCTGACGCTTCTCATAGTATTCCTCCGGCGTCAGATAACCGTTTGCTTCATGGATCCGTTTACGGTTTCAATCACCTTTTGAAAATAAAACAAGGGGCATTACGATTAAAACGTAATTTACCCTCTGCTCTTGCTTGCACCCTGTTTGTCAGCGTTGATGATAAGTTGTTGTGAATACTTCCTTATCAACGTAAAACTATCCTTTTTCTTGTTTTGCAGCCGTTTATGGATTTCACCCGATGTCCCTGGAATCCCACCGCACTGCCAGTCCGGGATACACTGCCAGCGGAAGCCATATGATCTGATCACCGGCAATTCCCAGACTCTGCAGTTCCTCCCGGATTTCCGATGCCAGATCCTGATTGATCACGGCAATTACCACCTGATCACAGCATGCCGGGTTCAGCGCAGACACATCCCGTACATTTTCCAGTCCCTGTGCCCTGCACTTTTCCGCGTTTTGATCCACCCAGAGCACCACCTGGTGTTCCCCATCTTCCGTCAGTTTGCGATACAGATTCTGTCCGAACTTTCCGGCTCCGTATAAAATCACTCTTTCCTCCAAAAGCCTCACCGGGTAAAATGCCGCGCTGCCATATAAGCTGCGGAGCTCCTGCCATTTCCGCTGCGTCTGCTGTCTGCGCATGATTCCCATCGGCCCGTCATGTTCCTTTTTATAACGTTCTATCAGCTCCTTTTCTTCCTGCGACGCCCGCATAACAGAATAATTCAAATCTGTCCCTTTGTAGAGAAACTCCATAGGCTCGTTTGTGCGCAGCAGAAAAATATTCCCGATTTCCTCTTTTGTCAGCTTCGGAGCGTATTCCAGTACTTCTCTTCCCCTTCCCGACTCACTGCTGGGCATGGAGCCAAAATATTCCAGAACATCCCGGGACGGCTCCTCCGCTATGTGCTTTAAATATAAAATGACATTTTTTGCGGACGCTATCCGGATCCCTGTCTCTGATGCGATCTGGCACATCCTTCCCGCAAAGTCCAGAATGCCCTTTTCATATTCCGGAAAACCATGCCTGATCAGGGCTTCTGTCTCTGCCTGTCCCAATATAGGCACCACTCTTCCGGTGGCGGCGCCGTTCCGGAATTCCGGCCCATACTTTTCCGTCTGTCCGTGAGGCGCCCTGCACATCATTTCTACTGTCAGGTTACTCTCCAGAAAACTGGGCAGAAAAGTATCCGTGACGGAACCCTCCACCAGATTTACCCGGTCTACTTTAAAGAAAAATGTATGGATGGGTTTTTCATATTGTTCCCTGACCAGCAGGCGCAGACATCCCTGCGTAAGCCCCCCGCCGGACACATCCACAAATGCAAAGGAATCGTCCGAAACATCTATTTCCTGAAAAAGATACTGTTGCGCCAGTGCCCGCTCTTCTTTCAGGACCCCCAGATGGTATTCCCTGAAATCCCGGTCTGCCTCCAGTTTCCGGACAATATATTCCAGCTCCTGATTTGATATCCTGTCATTTTCCCTGTTTTTCCCGTAAGTTCCTGGCAGATATCCGTACAGCCCCTGTAACGGCACATGTAAAACAGCCGCCAGTTCCCCCAATGTCCTGATCCGGTTTATATGGGACCATAAAACCAGCTGGTACAGATTATAGTGTTCCCCGGACAGGGACGGCATCCGCCATGCCTTTCTGGAACCATAGATATATTTTGTAGTGATATTGATCTTTTTTAAGTCCAATATCATATCCACAATCTTTTTTACCAGATATCCGTCCCTTGCAATGAAATACAGCCTGTTGATTTTTTTCTTTTCCGCCTGTTCCACAAGCCATTCCCCATAACTGTACAGAACCGGCCCCGCATAGCGGCACCCCACATGATATGCCTCACAAGCTCCGCGCTTTACAGCTTCCACATTCATGGCGGTCCCCGCCAGCAGCTGCAGTTTTAAATCATCCCCGTAAGCATCCAGCAGTTTTTTCTCCAGCTTTGTTGTTTCCATTTTCGGAACCAGTTCAACATTCATTCCCAGCTGAAGCGGGATTTCAATATCCTGGTGTAAATGATCTCCCGTATGGAGCCATTCACCATAGGAAATGTTCTCTTTTTCCTGTACAAGCCGGTACAGATTTCCCGTGGTCTTGCGCTTCCGGTATTCGGAGGAGATATAAAGGGGAATCGTCTTAAAAACCGGGTCTGCCCGCAGCAGCATTTTGCGGATTGTCTCTTCCGGCAGATACATGTCGGAAATCAGGACCACATGCCGGCCCTGCCCAAGAAGTTCCTTCAATTTTTGTATCTGTTCCGGTATTCCCACCGCATTGGCCACTTCCGTGTCCTGTTCCGTCCGATACAGATATTCTTCCTGCTCTTCCGTGATGCAGCCGCAGAGTGACATGGCAGAATAGATGTCTTTCAGCCTCACTTCTTCCACCTGCTGGAAAATCCCTGCTTTGCGGGCAAGCTCTTCACTGTGGATTCTCAGTTCAAAAAAATTTTCAATCACATAAGAATCCAGTCCGCTGCTTTGCCGTTCCTCCTCCAGCCGCTTTTTCATCAAAGCAAATATTCCCCATGGATTTGCCGTGGTTCTCGTGATCAAAGTGTCAAATACATCAAAACTGTACATGTCAGCGCCTCCCCGCATCCCCTAATTCAGATACCGCATATCCGCATAGGCAATCTTCATTTCTTTAGCATGATACATGACAAAAACAGAATATAATATCTCAAAAAGAAATCCTGCATATCTGTCCTGCCTTTCAATATTCCGTTCCGTGTACTGCCTGTCAATCTCCAGCAAAATGGGAAACACAAACCCGCACATCCGGTCAAACCATTCTGTCTTCATAACAAAAATATTGTTGGCCAGATAAAAGTGCCCGCTTTCAAATTTGCGCGCGGTTTCATAGTATTCCGGCTTCAGTCTGTGAATCATTTCCATCATCAGCAGCCAGTCATATTCATAGATAAACCTGGTTACAAAAAAGTACTTATTGGACGGGTACATCAGGCAGGGAACCGTATTAATCAATTCCGTACCCTTTTCCATCTGACGCCGCAGTTCTTCCGCCGATATGTCAAGATGTCTGCGATAATGGTATACGCCCGTGTATTCTTTCCTGATTCCGTTCTTCCAGATCCAGTAAATTGCGGAAGCCTCCGAAAAATCTCTGTTTTTATGGGAAATATTGTCTCCCGTGTTGTCTGCGCAGGCACAGATTCTCTGTTCTGTCAAAGCAGCCCCGGCCTGAATTTCACGCAGGTAGCCGGGCAGAACATATTCTTTTATGGGCTTATCCACGTGGCACTTCACAACATACACACTGGCCGCTTCCTGCGGATCCGCCGGATTCCTGCTTTCATTTAAGACCTCCGGACACTGTTCCGGCACCCCATAGAGCTGTTCATATTCCTTTGTGAGCCCGTCATTCTTCCACTGGCCCGAAAGCGCGGCGGCACGTAACTGGTCCAGGGTCCTGATATCCACACGCCATTTCAGGCCCTGCGCGGCTCCCTGGCGGCGCAAAATTCCATGGGCGTTTTCCACTCCCTCCGGAATTTCCAGGATATATCCCGTCCCCTCCATAAACCGGAATTTCCCTTCTTCATCCAGCTGTCTTTTCAATTCATCGGCATATCTGTCGCTCAGTGTTATGATATTGGAAAAGCCCAGCTGCAGCAGCTGCTCAACCACTTCCTTCCGGTATCGCGGAAGTACTGCCACTATGGTGCAGATCTCTTTTTTTCTGTCCAGCATGTCATATACCAGGCGTACCGGAAGTCCTTTTACCGAATCCGGGTTTCCCAATGTTCTGGATACCAGGAATCCCTCCACCGGACAGGCATTCTCTTCCAGAATATTATATACGGTATTTGCAATGCTCTTGGCCCCGTAGAGGAAAATGCTCCGCGTCCTGTCAATTCTCTTAAAATCAGCATCCGATGTAATCATGATTCCCACTCCCTTTATCATCCAATATGCGATATGGCAGCCTATTTTGGTTCACACCACTGCCTGACCTTTTCCCACATTTTTCCGGTGAAATACCCTGTTGTGACCTGGCCCGACAACTTTGCCGCGTTTTTTCTGTACTCCTCATACTGTGACAGATTCAGCCGGTTCAGTTCATACAGATTCTCCATCAGGTATCCGATCCGGTATTTCTCTATCACTTCCGCGATTGCGGCTTCCCTCCAGGCAATCACAGGAAGACCTGCGGCAAGATAACAGGATATCTTGTGGGGCGTATTGTATCTGTTGTACCGGCGCTGCGCCAGCCGGTCAGACGGTGCGTCAATGGTTCCATCCCAGATCAGTCCCAGGTCTCCTGTCAGATATCCGGGCAGGGCTTCCGCGTCCACGCTTCCGCCAAATTTAATCCTGCCGTTGGCCACCCTGCCCGCTCTGTTTCCATATGCGGCCAGTTCAAAACACATCTTCTCTTTTTCCAGTTCAAACAGAAACGGCGCCTTCTCCCTTGTCAGACTTCCCGCAAAAACAATCCTGGGATCTGCGCCGGGCTGATACACTTGTTTCGCCGTTTTGCACACGGGCCTGCATAAATAGTCAAATAACTCCAGCCGTACACATTCACTGTCCGGGATAAACTGCCGCAGATAATCCTCCATTTTACCATTATGTACAATAAAATACCGGAATCTGCCCAGCATATCCATTTCCCGGCCATACAGTTCCACCTCCGGATAGCGGATATGATTGATGTCATGCATCAGAATCATGGTTCTGTCCGGATCCAGTTCCTTCAGCAGACTCATGAATTCCTTCTGTTTTTCATGGTACTCCGCCGGCTGCAGCGGATACTGCAGAATAATCCTCCTGCCTTCCCGCACTGTTTTCCGCACCAGATCCAGCATCTCCAGATATACCGGAAAGTCCTGCCCCCTTTCGGTATAAAAAACGGCGTTTTCCACCTCCCCTGTCTGTTCCAGTATTCTGCAGATATCCATAGGGGCTTTTAAACCCGCATTCCTTCCGGCCCGGACTACCAGCGTCAGCAGCAATGCCTTTTCCATCCCTATCCTCCCTTCCGATTCCGTCATACAAATCCCATCCCCCGGACAGCTCATTCCATGGCGTGGACCATATCCTCCAGAGAGATCACCGGACAATCTGTCAGTTCCCGCAGTCTCCCCCAGATCTCTTCATAAAAATGCACTGCCGTCACCACAATCACATCCACTGCCGGCAATTTCCCTTCCGGCGGATAAACCGGAATTTCCGCCTCCAGGTCGTCCGCCCGTCTGTCAATCACATATTGTACGGCAACATCCGTTCCCTTTAACTCTTCACACAAAAACCTGCCCAGATCCGACATTCCGTAAACCGCAATCCTGCTCCAGGAAAAGAATCGGAAATATGGCAGCAGTGATCTGCCCTGCTGTTTCTGCGCAAACCATATTTTCAGAATGTCAAAATTACTTCTGATCCGGGCAAACCGTACATTTCCGGAAGTCAGGGACATTGTTTCCCGTTTCAGGTTCTGCATCACCGCCCTGCAGTCAAACTGATGCTTTACTGCCATCAGCTGGGTTTTCAGCACTTCGTCCCCGCCGCAGTATTCCGAGATATACTGATCTTCCACATTCCTCAGCACAGAATTCAGGCATTTCTCCCCTGCTTCTGTCAGGCCTTCTCCGGAACCAGGTTCCCGTCCTGTAAGCAGCCAGGCGGCCATATATACTGCCAGATACTGCACCGCAGGCAGATTCTTTCCCTGTTTTCTCTCCGCAGCTTTCCGGATCTCATCCATGATCCGCACATATTGCTCCGGCGTTTCCGGCATGCCCCCTCTTCCGGCGCCCGGAATCCGCTCATAATAAACGGCTCCGGACAGCCGGCCGTAACGCATTTTCCCAAAAAGGACCCTATGGATAAACACGGTTCCTTCCCGGTCCTCCTCATTCTCTTCAGACAGGCATAATCTGGCAGCTTCCGTCTTTATGATAAATCCGGCGCATCCGGCTACAGTTCTCCGATACTCTGTATGCATGTCCGCAATACAGTCCTCCCCATGGGACCAGGACGGATGCTTTCCTGTCTTTTCTCCAAAGAATTCCGTACTGGCGCGGACAGCCTCTATTTCTTTTTCATGCCGCTCCAGATATGCCGCTGCCAGCCGGAACGCATCCAGAGACCACAGATCTGCGTCATCCATAAATGTCACATACTTTCCCAGCGCTGCGGAAAGCCCTGTTTTACGCATTTCGTCAGCCCCCGGGTTCCCCGGTACTTCCATAGGGAATATTTCCCTATACTTCCCCGCATATTCCTCACATGCCTTTCTGCTGTCATCCGCAGAACCTCCATGGACCAGAATCATCTGTATCTGCCCCAATGGCAGGGTCTGGTTCAAAACACATTTCATGATACTGTGCAGATATTCTGCCCTGCCGGATACCAGAATCACCACTGATATCAGATACGCTTCCGCATTTTGCCCCATATGCCGACTCTCCTTCATCCCCATCCATTTCTTCCATCCGCCCGGTGTCCTGTCCGGCAGGATTAACGATCTTTCCCTTTCCGTCTTTCCGTGTCTTTTCTGTCGCAAATCCGTCCTGCCATCCGGTACATTCTGCTCTTGGGGGAAAGATTTTCCATCATACACAGAGAATGATATTCCCGGATTCCAAACTCTTTCAGCTCTTCCGCTATGGCATTTACATTACGCTTATTGGAAATCAGTACCGCTATGGAATCCTTGTCCTCCATCTCCCGTAAAACAGCCGGATCCTGCACCAATATTCCGGCCAGGGGATCCTTTCTGCCGATTTTCCGGGTATCCCGGTCCACAATCCCCGCCAGTTCCATTCTCTTTTTACATTTGGGATACAGCTCCTGGAACATTTTTCCGCAGCCCCATATATAAATCCTTTTTCCTTTTATCCTTTTTTCCACCCTGCGCCAGGTTTCATCCGCTTCCCTTACCCCCCAGGGGATTTCATCCTCCGCAATCTGATACCTGCCTGCAAGGGACACATACTTCCTAACTTTTTCATTATGCTTCCTCTCCCGGGCTTCCCAGGCTGTGCGCCAGCGAAAACGGCATCTGTACCGGAATAGAAATAATGCCTTTTCCATGGCATTTCTGTCATGTTTTAACTTTGGATCTGCGGAATGGACATCCAGAATATGCTGCAGCCGCCGGGCCTGTTTTTCAAAATCAGCCGTGTCAACGCACAGGCACTCCCTGTCCTTCTCTCTCAAAAGCTGCTCTGCCGCCCGGCGCATGCCGGAAATATCTCCCCTGGGACAATATGACAGTGCATCCCCTGAAATTTCCCTCAAAACCGGCAGATCATAGACAATACATTTCGTTCCGCAGTAAAGAGCCTCCACCGGCGGGTAGCCATATCCTTCAAAATGCGATGGAAATAACAACAGCCTGGATTTTTTCAGCTCTTTAAATTTCCGGTAATCATCCATGGCATTTTCAAATTTTAATTTCACCCCATACTGCCCTGCAGCGCGCTTTGCCTGCTCCAGAAAGGCCTCATCGGTGTTCCCCATACCCACCACACATACGCAGGTCATTCCCCGCATATATTCGCCCAGCAGCCGCAGGAAATCATCTCCCCCCTTGTGTTTGTCTCCCACACGCAGAAATACCATAATCTGGTTCTCTTTCTCTTCCGTGATGCCATCCGCCACAAGGGAATTGATGGGAGGGGACCAGACGCAATGCTGTGTCCGCTTTGGAAAATCATGATAAAACTCTTCCGCGTACTTCCTGGACTCTTCCGCCGAGCTGATCACCAGGCATCCATGCCTGCACAGCTTCCTCAACATTTCATAATCCTTTTCCGGCCGCTTTATTTCCGCCTTCAAAGCGCAGTACCAGTTAGGCGTTTCAAAATTAATCAGGGCAAACCTGGCTCCCCTGGCCACCGCAAAACATAGGCAAGCGTCATAAAACGCCTGCTGCCCGTTAATTTTCGGCACACATATGACATAATCCATATTTTTTTCCGCCAGTTCAAAAGAGGTGAAATCATCCGTCAAAATGGTCCGGATCATCCCGTGCCGGGGATACGCGGAAAAATCCCTGCTAAACTGCGGGATGTGATTCGTAATGACGTATACCTGATTTTTCATATGGGCCAGTGCTTCCGCCATAACCCATGCGTGGTAACGCCCGCCGGAATACCCTTCCGCCGGCATTTCCCCCATAATCGCCACTTTATATATTTGCGTCTGCCTTCCCATATGATACCTTCCTCCTGTGTTCCGGGCCCTCCGTCATAAGGCATGTCACCCCGCCTTACCTGCGGGAAATCTAACGGACCAGACTCAGCGAAAAATCCTCCAGCTCTCTTCCATATGAAATTCCCGGAAAACATTCCCCTACATTCCGGTATAAATAGTATTTGTTCAGCAAAGCCAGATGTCTCAGGAATGCCCTCTTCTGCTCCCGGCAAAATCCATACTGCAGGGCCCTTTCCAGCTGCCCTTCCACCATATCCCTTTCAAATGCTTCATAAGTGCATCCCTGTCCCCTTAGCTGCGTGTACCCCAGCATCAGCGTGGCTTTTCCGCGGACCAGGGAAACATACGCCGTGGTGGACAGAATCGTCACCAGCACATCCGCCATATCCGCCACCACATTGATATCCCCGCTCTTCAGAATGATCAGTCCTTCCGGAAACTGTGTAAATTCCTGCCCGTTGTCAATTAAAATGGGATGCGGTTTATAAATAAAATTCCAGCCCCTCCTCCTGCACAGTCCGTACAGATAAAGCGCGGCTTCATTGCTGGAGCAAAAGGCGGGCGAATGAAACTCCCTTGTCTTTTCCGTATAGGGCTGTATCCCTGATTCAAAATCGTTCTGCCCTGCATAGACAATCACAGGCTTCCCCGGTTCTAATCCGGCGCCCAGCTGGGTCCGTATATCGATGTCCGGCTGTTCCTTGCGGTTTAATCTGCTTTCATACAGAAACTTCCATACTCTCTCTGCCTCCGCAAGATCATCCTCTCCCACCGGCTGTCCCAGAAATTGTTCCGGCCTGCGCGCAATCCAGCTTTCTCCCATCTGCCCCATGGCGTCAAACTGGATGGTTCCGGGGATATTGCCGAATTCAATATACCTGACCGGAACTTTTTTCCGCATACAGACCCGGCAGATGATGCCGTGCATCGCATAAAATTCATTCCATAAGATGACGGCTTTGGGATGTGCACAGTCGATCAGTTCCTCTACATAGCGCACGGCCAAATCCGTTATCAGATACTCAAATGATTCTGCCATTTGCGGATACTTCAGCCTGAGTCCCCGGGCCAGGATGTTCAGTTCCCTGTCAGCCGTAATTTTCCCTATCTGTTCTTCCGAGGCATATTCCCCGCGAACCGGCCGGCCATCCCGGATGAAATAAAACCCCTGGCAGGCATGGTGATCCCTTCCCAGTATGCGGGGCACGCCCCAGCAGGGTACATCCAGAAAGGCCCTGGTTTTCTCTTCTCCCAGCTCAGCGGTCTCCTGCATAAAAAGCAGTTTATTCTGCAGACTCTCATGCAGTTTCTCAAAAAAAGCCCCCAGCCCTTTTTCCTTTGCGCCGTATTCGGTCAGGTAAAAGAACAGCAAAACCCTGCCGTAAAACCCCTTTTCCCGAAAACGCCTGATATTTTCCAGCAGTTCGGTCTCATATGCCTCCCTCAGGTTTTTCACATGGGAATAAGATACGAAATCCTTCCATTCGCAATACCCATAGGAACACAGCTGCCGGCAGATATCCGTGTAATAGGAGGAGGCAATGATAACAAAATACGCTTCTTTCCTCCCTTTTAGCCTTTCCGGATCCATGATTTCACGATGATGAAACATTTTCCCCATCCGATCCTTATTGTTGTCCACAAAGCAGCAGATATCCGCTTCCTGTATCTGTGCGCAAAATCTCTCCGCTATCTTTCCGGTTCCCCAGATGACTATTTTCCTGTTATCCACGCTTTCTCCCATACTTCCCCTATCCCGTTCCCATCATAAAAGTTTCAGGCTTCTCCCGGACTACCGCTTTCCCCATTCATAAATCTGCCGGATAATCCGCATTACCCTCACCGCGTCTTCCGGCCTTCCGTTCGTGATCTCTTTGCCGCATACCACCGCGTCGTAAAATTCCCGCATTTCAATATCCCATGAAAAATCTTCATCGAAACACATGGTATATTCTCTGGGCTTCCCAAGCCTTCCCGTCTCCATCTCCAGATCCTTCTTATAATAAGTAATACTCTCCGTCCCATAACTATGTGTGGAAGTCAGAAGCCCGTTCAAAGCAATGTAACCGTTGGTACAGATAATATCCATGTCAAATTTATGCTTCCATTGAACCGCGCTGGAATGAAAAGATACCAGCTGCCCTTTGTCCGTTTCCATAATGGCCAGGGCGGAATCCTCCGTTTCCATCTCCTTCCAGACCAGATTATCCACGTGGCTGCTCCTTACATGCAGGTCGCTCCCCGTAAGATAACAAATTAAGTCTATCATGTGAATTCCCTGGTCCAGCAGAATGCCCCCGCCCGACAGCGCCGGGTTATTTCTCCATTCCTTCTCAAAATTGCGGCTTCCCGCTTTTCCGTAGACCCCCCGCACACAGACCACATGACCCAGAATTCCCGACTCAATCAATGCCTTTGCCTCTATCACGGAATGATGCACCCTGTGATTAAATCCGAATTTTAACAGACTTCCGGTCTGGGCCTGGACCCGCTGCATCCGCAGGGCATCCTCCAGCGTCTTTCCTGGAGGCTTCTCGGAAAATACTGCCATCCCCTGTTCCAGCGCGTAACAGACCACTTCCGGTATGACCTCATTGATGGTGCAGACCACCACTCCCTCCGGCCGGTTTTCATCTATACAGACTTTCCAGTCTGCATATCCCGCTTCCGGATAAGAGGCAAGGCTGTCTTTATCACAATCACATATGGCCAGAATCTCATACCCGCCGTGACGCTTCATGGCCTCATAACGTGTCTGCCCCATCCGTCCCATTCCCACAATAACCACTTTCATTTTTTTCATAGTAACCCTCTGTGAGCGCCTTCGCCCGGGGCAGAAGACGCTACCGGTCCCGCCACCACCTGCGCATAAGAACTTAAGCCGCTTTGCTGCAAAAATCGCTGAAATTCCGCTTCCATGCCAGTTGTCGCCGTGTCCATAAAATACCGCAGGAAGTACTCGCCCTCCGACAGTCCCTTTTTATTGGCCTTTACATAGTTCCAGTCAAAGGTTCCGGGTGTGGTAATCTCCAGCATCTCATATCCCGCCGCCTCCAGCAAAATCCGGATCCCTTCCTTGGACGGCATCATGATATGTTCATAGGGGAATACATTTCTATTGTTCTCCCGCAATGTGAGAATGTCAAAACCGCCGCCCACCCTGGTGCTGAGGAACAATAAGCCCTCCGGTGACAAACTCTGTTTCACCTCTTTCAGGAAGGAAACCGGATCCGTTTCATGCTGAATATCATCCAGACACAAAACCACATCCGCAGGGGCCGTATTCTTTTCCGTATCATTTTGCTGCGCAGACAAAATGGAATTTCTCAGTTCATAGCTTCCGCACAGATCGGACTTCTGGATCAGATCTATCAGGCCCTGATATCTGTTTCCATAATCCAGAATCCTCAGCCCGGTATTTTTCCCAAGGTATCGATAAGTTCGGAATTTCAGCCAGTCCAGCAGCTCATTCCACATCTGTCTGCGGCTGTATGCGGCTTTTTCCTGATATTCCGCGGAAGTCCTGATCTGTACCAGTTCCGGAAAACACCTGTACTTTTCCTCTGTTTCTGTATCTACGTCCGCAAATACACTGTAACAAATGTCACACCGGAAATACTGTACGCCCCATTTCTCATAAAACGGCGCAATATTTCTGCTCCTGCATATGGGACAGACATCTGCAGCCTGCCTCCTGCCGCCGCACTGTTTCTGTGCTTTTGCAAACTTTCCGGCAGTCTCTATCTCTCTTTCAAAGAGCGCCGAATCTTTCATCTCTTTCCTAATCCGGTTCTCTTCCTCCGGTTCATAATAATGAAATGATCTCAACATAGCTTTCCACTTACACTTTCTTCCTGCACCGCAGTGCCTGCCATTTCTGCCGCACGGGTCCGCAGCGCTTCACTGGCATACATTCCGCACACACACTGAAACGCTTCCCTCAGTTCCAACTCTAATGCCCCTCCGGCTCCCAGAACAATAGCCGCCGCGGCCGCAATGTCCCACAGCATAATTGACTCTTCCATGTAGGCATCCACTCTTCCGCAGGCCACAAAGGTTCCCATAAGCGCCGCTGCTCCCAGCATACGGATCTTTTTAAAATTCTGGGTCCATTTAATAAATCTTTCCAGATCGGCGCCTTCATAGCTGCGTTTCAGCGGAAATCCTGATGCAAGAACACCCCCGGACGGCTGCTCCACACCCGAAACCATAATCTGACTGCCATTCAGCCACGCCCCTGCCCCTGCCACGCCGGAAAACAATTCGTCACAGTAAAAGCGATTGACCACCCCGAGAACCGGTTTCCCATTCTCCCACAGTGCCACTGATACGCAGGCCAGTTCCCGCATGCCCTTCCAATAATTTGCAGAGCCATCCAGCGGATCTATAATCCACAGTTTTCCCTTTTTCAGATTTTCTTCCGAACCGCCCCGGAATCCGCATTCTTCGGAGAGAACCGGAATCCCCGTTTCTTCCAGGCATTCCATTATGACAGCTTCGCTCTTCCTGTCCATAACCAGTTTGATATCCCTGCCATCTGCAGCGTCTACCTCTGCAAGTTTCTCTTTTTTCAGCACTTCACCTGCCTGGACAGCCGCTTTTATGGCATATTCCAGTTCATTCTGATACCTTTCCATTTTCATCCCGCTTCATTCCTTCCGAAAATATATTACAGTCCGGATCTTATGTTCCCCTTTTCCCATAAAAGTCCCCCAGCATTACCGCAGCAAAACCCCCGGACTTTTATGCATGGTGGTGCAGCAAGTTACGCGGCTGTTTAGTTCCACAGTATCTTAACCGCCGGGACGCCCAGACTGATCAGGTCCTCTCTGATGCCTTTCACGATTTCAAGATCGGCTACCCCTATCCATAAATAGTCATACGAAACTTCCAGAATTCTGTCCGGCGGGGAAATCTCCATCTCCCTGTGCCCGCAGTTTTTATAATTTTTATCAACCCATAATACAACACAGGCATTTTCGTTTTTCCGAATCTCCCTGTATAAGTCCTGCCCTCTTTTGCCCGCCCCGTATAATACAATTTTCCCTGTTATTTCCAGGGTATCATCCCGGCTTTTTTTGCCGGCCGGAACCTGCCCGGCGGGGTTTAGCATCTGATAATACGCCATTGTTTTTTTCTGTTCAGGCGTCAGGCGCAGAAGGGAGAAATCCAGCCGTATCCCCGGATAGCATTCCTGCACCGGCACATGATACAGAAAAATCTGCCTTAACTGCCCGTCTGTCAGTTCCGGCCCGTACAGTTTTGTCCCGGTTCCCGTCCCCTCCTCGGAGGAAGGAATATCGCCTATCAGTTTCTGTACCTCCGGCTCCGGTTCACTGCAGATATGTTCCGCATACATTAAGGAAACTTCTGACAATTTCTCTCCCGGACACCGGCAATGGCCGCAGGCCTCCCGGGTGAATGCCAGCACACCTTTTATGTATTCCTCATACACCTGTTCCTCCGGATATTCTCTGGCAGAGGCATCCAGAACGGGATTCCATCTTCCATTTTCTTCACGGTATCCTATGGTCTGCCCGTGGGGAGCCCGCGTGAGCATCTCTATGACAGTGTCTATCCGCAGCCTTTTGTAAGTATATTTATAGAAAACATTGTTGTCCGTCTGAATGTCAACGGCATTTGTCATTGCATAGAAAAAACTGATCACCGGTTCTTTGTAAAAGTCTGCTATCAGGGCCTGCATAGAGCATTGGGAACGCCCTGTTCCGTTTAGCTCCACAAATGCCGCCCTGCCCTCCGCAGAGGCAAGCTCCTGACGCAAATATGCCACAGCCTCTGCCCTGTCCTTTGACTGCTTCAAAGCCACTGTCCGGAAAAGCGATTCCTCTGTTTTCAGAATTTCCTTGATCAGAAGCTTTTCCCTGGCAGATAACACTCTTCCGTCTGCCTGCAGCAATTTGGGGAAATAATCTGCCAGCTCCTCTGCCTCCAGATGCAGTTCTTCCACCAGCTCGGCAAGGGTTGAGAACGAAGCGTATTTCTGCACCCAGTCCCTGAACCTGTCCCTGTCGGCTGCGGCAGCCGCGATTCTCCATACATACCGGGAGCCGTATAAATAACGGGTCTGCAAAGCCATTTTCCGGCTCCGGATGATGAGATCTGCCATTTTCTTCAGCAAATACCCGTCCCTGGCCACAAAAAACAGAGTCTGTATCCCCTGCCGCAATGCCTCCTGCAGTACCCATAACACATACCCGAACAAAACCGGTCCCCCAACAGACATTCCCACCTGCTCTGCCCGGGTACTCTCCCGCTTATCTCCCTTTACCTTCCTGACCATGCCCAGGGTGAACTGGACAGCATACTGATTTCCCTGCTCCTTCAGCAGTCTGCGCTCAAATTCCGTAAATCCATATCCTGAATACAGCTCACTGCGGCCCCCTGCCCTGACTGCCATAACGCCGTCCGATTTCGGATTATCTCCGATATGTACCCATTTTCGGCTGTCGATTCCGTATTTTTCCAGAAAATAGGCATACAGCTTTCCACTGCTTTTATTTTTTCCGATTTCCCCGGAAACCAGGATGGGAATGTCCCTGAATACCCCATCCGCTGCCACCAGCATTTGGCGGATATGCTCCCCTGGAAGATACATGTCTGACAAAAGATAGATTTCATTCTCCTCTTTCAGGCTTTTCAGCCTGTTGATATTGTCAGGAATTGGTATGCTGTTTTCTGCCTCTGCCGCAAGTTCTAATTCCATCAGCCACTGCACGGTCTCTCTGGGCAGATAATTCATATAGGCCATCTGCGCATATATCATTTCCAGGGTTACGTCTTCCCTTCCCATGTTTGCGGCCCTTCGATGCGCCTCCGATTCCGCATCCATTCTAAAATCACGGAAATGTCTCTTAAAATGGGAAGGAAGCTTTGTAAAGCGGTCGTCCCGGTCCAGCATTTCCTGCATAATCATAAAAATACCCTCCGGCTGCGCCGTTGTCCGGGTGATTAATGTGTCGAAAATGTCAAATGTATATACCACTTAGTGCTCCTTCCCATGTTAAAGAATCCTCTGTTCCGGCTTTCAAGACCCCTGATTGCCACGGACTCACTTGGCATCTGCAAAATAACGGTTTCATCTACTATGCTTTCCATGCACAGCATGAACTGCCATGTCTCACACATAGAGACAATTTATCCCCAATTCCCCAAAATATGATCCGGTTTATTGGGATTGTTAGGCATATCAATGCTAAGAGGATAAACAGATTCACTTTTTGTAAATTCATAGTCTTCTTTTCTCACAAATGTTATTTCTAATGCAAACGGCATCAAAATTTCTCCGCCTCTTACTGCAGCAGCGCAATTATTTCCGTGAAGCCATACTACCTGGTGTGTACAATTTATTTTTTCAATGATTTTCCGCAGCAAAGTACTGGGAATATTTACCACATCATGCCACTCAAAGGTCATTTGTATAAATTGACCTAACACTTCTGAAGAAACATCCTCTAAAAATTCCCACTCCGCCCCTTCTACATCCATTTTCAAAATCAGGTTACGGTTATTGCTGTCACCATTCCAGTCAAGAATCGTTTCCATGGAAAATAAATCTTCCTCCGGAATGTCTTTTCCTGATATCCCTTTTTTATAAAAATGAAAATGACTGTTTTCTTCCGGCAGACATGGAATGGTGGGATCATACATAAATACTTCTATCCCTCTGGACGCAATGTCTTTATCCCAGGATACATCATTACTGATTCCGAAACTATATGCCCTTAACGTACTGTTAAAATCATCCGGCATAATATATCCGCCATCATAATCACGACCGATTCTAACCAGGGGAATTCCCTTCACTTCTTTTACTGATAACAGTTGTTTCAGATGCCTGAACCATCTGGCTTTTTCAGGACAATCCCACACTACAAGTTCATCCTGTACATTTGCAATTGAAACCTTTGCGTCAATTTCCCTGATTTGCCTGAACAGCAGATTATTTATTTTCCTGTCCATGGTATTCAGAAGAATTACGGCGCCACGCGTGTCCATTTCACATAAACGGTTCACTTTGAAAATCTGCGGATTATAGTCTGCCAGACCATTATCCAATATGGCGGTTTCCTGTATTCCATATCGTTTGTTCAATATCTCCTTCGTTTTCATTCCGCAGTCACCAAATGGGCAGATAATAAACGAGTTATATTTCTTTACAACACGCCTGATCATTTGATCTAATGTCTTAAATTCCGGATTCATTTATTTTCCTTCTCCTTCTTCAAAAAATGCTTATTTATAACTGTTTTTGTTAATCTGAATCCGTTCTTTCTTAATTCCTTTCGCCAGCAGGCTTTCTTCTATTTCCTTATGGTATTGACTCGATGTAATCAGAATCGGAAATTCTCTGGTGATATCCAGCAGTACATCCGGATTCATCACTACTTTTCCCTGGAAAATGTATTCTCCCTGTTTTGCCCTGGCATCACAAAATAACACCTTTCTTCTGGCATCATCAGACAACTCTTCATAAATCCCTTCAGCATCTGTCCCGGTTCCATATAAGATAACATATTTATTAGCCTGAAAAAGAGTGTTCCATTGAGAATTGACACCATCTTTCCTGCCCTCCTTCATCAATTCCCCAATGCCGAATCCTTCTTTTTGATCTGCCAGACAGTAGTTGTTCTTATGTCCTCCGCAAATATGCCCCCATCCATTGCCCATTGGCGAATACAATTCCTCAGCAGTTGCCGGCAAATAAAACAAGTTCCCCGTCAAATCATTTCTGACAAAAAAAGCATTGGAGCCGCTAATATTAGTCCCTACTAATTGATATCCCTTTTCTCTGCCCAGATTCTCCAGTGCTTTCAAGGATGCGCCATGCCAGTCGTCACATTTCCACACATGGTTTTCGCAATACCCCATTACCCACTCCACATCCGGGGTAAATTTAGCATTATATTCAATTACAACTACTCTTGGATTGATTACATCAATGGCTTTCCATACATGATAATCATTTCCGTCAATGTCTATGCTTAATAAATCAATTTCTCCCCGCACATTCTCCCCAATCAAATGATTAATGTTATCACGGGTTATAAACGCGTTTGTGATACACAGTTTTTTATTCTCTATTACAGGCCGGAAGCGATATTGTATTTCAGAACAATATAAGCTGCTTCCTTCAATCCATAATCCCTGCCAGCCTTTATGTAACAAATAATGTGTGTTGCTCTCCAAACCATTTTGCACTCCAAATTCAATAAAATATTTATTGGTTGTACCTATTCTGGAAAATATTTCTTCAATAATTCCGTCTTCATCGTTTTGAGAATATACTTTATATCCATACCGCTCCAGGCACAGCTCATTTTCCAGCCTCTCGATGGTTTTATGAATCCACCTTATTCCACCCCTTATCTTTTTTCCATATAAATTTTCATAGTTCATTTTGCCATACTCCTTTTATATCTGTAAGTTTAGTTCAGTTTTTTAAATCTCTGGTTTAGTCATCTTCCCCTTACACCTTCTTCATCCCCGGCTTCCTAAATTACGCTTTGCAATATGAGTCAATCATGTCCTGTACGGCCTCCTCAACCTCTCCCACATCAATCTGCGTAATGCAATGAGCATATTCCTTTTCACAGACATGGGTGCAGCCATCTAATTGTTTTTGAGGATATATCACCTTCCCCGGAACTTTCCAGGGTCCTGTCCTGACCGGGTGTCCCATATCCGTTTCGCAGCCATCCTTTAAATTCGCAGTCAGCTCCACAACCGGATGTCCGAATGCAGCTGCCATATGAAGCAGGCTGGTATCGGAACCCACGTATATATGACATTCTTCCATCACTGCTATTGATTCAGACAATGTGGTTTTTCCGGCAATATTCAGTATATTTGCACTGCTTTTTGTAATGATTTCCGCCGCCTCCACAGCATTGTCTCCCCCGAAAATTACATAACACAGCTGTTGATTTCTTGTTCCCATTCTGCGGATTAATTCTACATAAGCTTCTGCCGGCCAGCTTCTCCTCGGTTCGCGGGCAGCTACCCCCAGCGCTATGACTATTTTTCCCCCGGGCTGCAAAAAGTCCTCTAATAAGTCTCTTGCCCACTTTTTTTCCTCCGGGCTTGTCCATAATTCCATCTTTTCATTTCGTATATTAAAACCGCATATACGCAGCAATGAGAGATCCTTTGAGACATCATGTTCCGCTTTGTCATGAAGAACCATAATAGGAAACAAGCTCTTCCAAAAATCCGTATATATTATTTCCTTCAGAAATATATAATGTCCATGGGCAATACACACCTTTGCCCGGCTATATAAGGCCATTAATACATTCTCTACTACTTCATATTCATTGTGCGGAACTGCCTTGGCCATAAAAACCACATCATATTGCCGGCTTCCCAGATAAGCCTCAACGAATGCCTTGACACCTTCTTCCATATCTTCTGAATACATCTCCGTAGTCTGCGTACCATAGAGAAGCAGGTTATCTACATACGGACAATTTTGAAATATCCCATATGCCCTTTCAGAAACCACATATGTGATATGGCTCTCTGGTAAATTGGCCCTTAGTTCCCTCAGAAAAGCCGTCCCCCATATATAATCACCTATGACTTGCTCCAAGTGTATCACTAATATGTTTTTCCAGGTATCCTTATCTATGTTTTGTCCAAAGCCAAACTGCCTGCGCCATTCCTCCATTCTTCCCTCTTCCGGCCCCATGCAGATTGACTGCAGAATCAGTTCATCCACAAATAACAGTCCGACAGCCCGGGTTCCAAACAGCTCCCCATATTCATCCCTTACTTCATTCTGGAATGCTGCCTTCATGGCCAGAATAATCCCCACAGAGGAATCCAGTTCGCCCGCAATACTTTGAATGGGAATGACAGGTTTTCCTTCATAATTTCCTTCCGTTCTGCCGGTAACCAGAAATCCTTTTATCATCTTGTCATGCCGGTTTAAAAACTGATACATATTTTTTGCATATTTTCCTGCACCATAAATATATATGTTTTCTCTCTCTTCCCAAAATCCATTGATATTCTCTAAAAATTTCTGGAAATACCCTGTCGCAACCTCTGCCATTTCAAAATTTCCCTTCTACAAAGAACCGTTTTTTATGTCCTTAAGTCCTGGCAGCTCCTAATCCCCGTAAATACGGCTAAAGCTCAGACAAAATTCATATAAACCTTTTCAGTTCTGCCAGGTTCCTGCAGGTTACCCACCTGCCATCATTCTCTTCCGAAATCTTAATGCATTTCATACCCAGGGCTTCCGCCGGAATCAAATCCCGGTCATTATCCCCTACCGCAATGGATATTCCAGGTTCAATTCCATGGGCCTTTATGGCCTGTTCAAAAAGCAGTCCTCCCGGCTTTCTGCAATCACAGTGCACCGCATAGCGGGATATTATCCCCTGGGGATGGTGCGGACAAAACAGTATGTCATCAAATTGCGCATCGGACTTTTGCAGCTCACATTGCATATGCCGATGAAGATCCCGCATTTGTTCCACAGTGAAATATCCGCGTGCTATCCCCGACTGATTGGTTACCAGAATCAGCAGATACCCTTTTTTTCGTAGTTCACCCAATACCTGCGGTACTCCCGGCAGAAATTCAAAATCTTCCACCCGGTACAAATAATGTTTATCTACGTTAATCGTACCATCCCGGTCCAAAAAAACTGCCTTTCTCACGCTGTCCCCCCTGACCGGATCTTCTCTATCAGACATGTCGTGGAATAGCCCCTTTTCAGTGACAATACCCTGGTCTCGCCTGCGTATTCCTTTCCCACAATTTCTTCTATCTTATAATCCCCTCCCTTTACCAGAACGTCCGGTCTGATCTGTCTGAGTATTTCCAGGGGAGTGTCCTCTTCAAATAAAATAACAGCATCCACCATTTGAAGCGCGGCAAGCTGCAGGGCCCGGTCCTGTTCCTTGTTCACCGGACGTTCTTTTCCCTTGTCCAGTCTTTTAACTGACTGGTCCGTGTTCACTGCGGCAATTAAAAAATCTCCCAGCATCCTTGCCTCATTTAGATACTGGATATGACCCGCATGCAATATGTCAAAGCATCCGTTTGTAAATACAATCTTTCTGTTATTTATTTTTAATCTGGAAATCTTCTCCGTTAATTCTTCCAGCCCCATAATTTTTAACGAAAAATCATCCTGCAGTGATGCATTTCCCTGTTCACGAATCAGCTCATCTATTCCTATTACAGAAGTGCCCATGTGTTCCACAGCCAGTCCTGCTGCCCGGTTTGCCCAGTATACGGCTTCTTCCAGTGATACCCCTGCCGCCAGAAATACTGCCAGCGCTGCTACCGCGGTGTCTCCAGCCCCGGAAACATCCGCAACCTCTTTTGCCTGGGCCGGAACCGACAAGTACCCATCTTTCGATACCAGCGTCATCCCTTGTTCAGACCTGGTAATAAGAATATTTTCTATTTTAAACCGGTCAAGGATTGCCAAAGCCTTTTGCCGGATCTCTTCATCCTTCTCCGGGTTTACCGGTCCCGCCACTTCCGTAAATTCTCTCCAGTTGGGGGTAACAATGTAAGCGCCCTCATATTTTTCCCAGTTTGTCCCTTTGGGATCTGCTATGACTCTCACCTGATGCGCATTTGCTCTGGAAATAAGCATGCCGCACAACCTTGCTGTACATACCCCCTTTGCATAATCCGACACCACCACCAAATCTATGGCATTCAGGAGTTTGTCCAGTTGTTTCATGATCAGGCTTTCTTCCTGCCAGCTTACAAGATTGCAGGCCTCTTCATCAAAACGCACTATCTGCTGCCCTTTTCCTACAATTCTGTTTTTTGTGGTAGTCATCCGGTTTGATACAGCCAGACCGCAGTATGTAATATCCAGTTTACGCAAAATGTTATCTATCTCTGTTCCGGCGGGATCCCCTCCGATTACACTGCTAAAATACGTCTTACAGCCCGAATGGCGAATATTTGCTGCAACATTTGCCGCGCCGCCTAAAACTTTGTTCGTTCTGGTCACTGTAACAACCGGAATTGGCGCCTCGGGAGAAATTCTTCCAACCTCTCCATATATATATCTGTCCAGCATGGCATCCCCAAAAACCACGCAGGAAGCTTCTTCCATCCTCGTTTTTATCCGTCTTAAATTGGTGTCATTCATATAGGATCCCGCTTAAAGTCCTTTCTTGTTTATGCACTTTCTTCCCTTGCAAAAAAATGACCTTCCAGCATGGCGCATATTGTATGGTATATGGGAACATGCATTTCCTGTATCCTTGCCGTAATTTCTGACGGAACATTCATCAGCACATCTGAATACTCTGCCAGTTTTCCTCCGCTGGCACCTGTCATTCCGATCACTTTAATTCCCTTTGCCCTGGCCACAATGGCTGCATTTATCACATTTGCCGAATTACCTGATGTTGATATTGCCCATAACACATCCCCGGGATTTCCCAATACATAAAGCTGTTGCGCAAACATTTCTTCTGCACTGTTGTCATTGCAAAATGCCGTCAGGAAACTGACATGACTTGTAAGAGAAATTGCAGGCAGGGCTTCCACGATATTTTCCAGCATCGCACTGTCCGCTCCGCATTTACGTAGTTTCTCTTCTTCTCTTTCCGGAAGCCTTCTTTTCACCCAGAAAACCTTCATGAGTTCTCCCACAATGTGCTCACAGTCTGCCGCGCTGCCTCCGTTGCCGCAGAGCAATACCTTATTCTTTCCCTCATAGCACCGGCACATCATTTCATATGCCTGTATAATGTTTTTCTCTATTACTTCCAGCTGGGGATAATTTAACAACAATTGCATCACCTGAGTTTCTGCCATTCTCATGTTCCTCCGTTGCCATGGCTTTTTCCAGCAAAACGGCCATACCCGCCTCAGCTTCCCGGATCTACCCTTTACTGTGATTGTGTCATGGTCTCAAGCCACATATTCCATTCTCTGTCTTTCTGGTCTGCCCATGAGCCATCAAAATGATGAATTGCCCTGGTATAGGGTTTCAGTAAAATTCTCTTTGTAATCATACTCTTTCCGCAGAGAACTTTTTCCGGATAGATCGTCATATCTGCAATAATCTGGTACTCTCCGTTCTTTTGCAGATGGTGTTTCTCCAAAATAGGAGTCTGTAGTTCCGGACACCCGGTTTTATTTATGCTTCCGTCTTCATTGATAAACTGCATACCATTGTATAAGTCTAACAGTTCCTTCATAATAGGCAGCCCTTTCACCGCCCCAAAGCCCAGTCCGGTATTAACCTGTTCAGAATTCTGAAAGCCGGCAAATCCTTTTTGATATAATAAATCATCTATATTCTGAACCAGTTCCACATCCGTATCCAGATATATTCCGCCATGATTATATATAATATCTAACCGTGCATAATCCGAAACAAATCCCCATTTTTGTCTTTGGTACGCCTGATACATATAGGCATTCTTACCAATGTCATAATTACTTTCATTCCATTCAATAAACTGATAATCCGGACAAAATTTATGCCAGCTTTCCATCCACAGCTTACACCTGTCCGGAATCGGATTTCCCCCAAACCAGCAATAATGAATTACTTTAGGGATCAACGGTTTTTCGCTAAGCCTGATATACTCAGGAATTTTCTTCTGCATGGCTTCTTCATCCCGATCTCCTTGCGGAATATGATCCAGACAATAAAAATCAATTTTATTTAGCATGCTGTCTGCGCTTAATTCTTCTACTATACTTTTATACTTGGCACAAGTAATAATAATCGCATAATTATCATGCTTTTTCTCTCTCCATTTACGAAGCGATATGATCTGAAACGCCTTCCCCATAACCGTAACTTCCGTATTCTGCTTCTTCTCATCATTATCAATTATGTAGTCCAGCTTATCCCATAATTCCGTACCATAAAAATACTCACCCAGCAATTCCAGCCTTTTTCCTGCTCCGAAACCTACTACCTGGTTCAATTCCCTGGCTTTTTCCATAATCTCTTTGTGGCTTCTTATCCTTAACAAATTTATTTCCTCCCCATTCTGGCATGAATAAATTTAGTTCTCTGTTTTATTCGGGAGCCGCATATTTTCGAATCTGCTGTTCTATATAAATGCCTGCCGCTTCCGTCCGGTTCTTAAAATCTACACAATCCTTCAGCGCGTCACGGATATGCCAATGGGGCTTCCATCCAAAGGTATCTTTTATTTTTCCACAGTTTAATTTTAAAAAATTAGCCTCATGGGGACCAGAAGTACTTTGCGCCAGCCAGCAGATGTGTTTTCCTGTTTTCTCCTCCCACAACTCACAGAATAATTCTGCCAAAGTGCCCGTTGAGACACAGTCGCAGTCCTCCGGACCAACATTATAACTGCCGGACAGTTCAAAACAATCAAATTGTCTTGCGGCAACCATCAGATAAGCCATAACGGGCTCCAGCACATGCTGATAAGGTCGGATGGATCCCGGATTTCTCACAGTGATGTGCCTTCCTGCTTCTGCTGCGCGCATACAGTCCGGAACAATCCGGTCAGCTGCATAATCACCACCGCCAATCACATTTCCTGCCCGCATGGTAGATACCGCAATCCCCTGTTCTTGTAAAAAAGAGTTTCGGTAACTGCCTGTCACCAGTTCGGAACAAGACTTGGAATTGGAATATGGATCATACCCATCCAGATATTCGTCTTCCCTATAGCCTTCTTCCCTCTCCTCATTCCGGTATACCTTATCTGTTGTTACATTGACTACCGAACGGACCGAATCACTTATACGGATACATTCCAGCAGGTTTACGGTCCCCATAACATTGGTTTCATAAGTATGGACAGGTTTTTTATAAGAATCCCTGACAAGGGGCTGGGCTGCCATATGTATTACCACTTCCGGTTTTATTTCTTTAAAAACCTTTTTCAGATGATCCAGATCACGGACATCCCCTTCCAGTGAATTCATATCTTTTGCTAAATTCATCTGTTTAAACAAAGAAGGCTCCGTGGGTGGTTCCAGTGCATACCCGCTAACCTCTGCCCCTGCCAGCAACAATACCTTGGTCATCCACGATCCCTTAAACCCGGTATGACCTGTCACCAAAACCTTTCTCCCTTTATAAAAAGACATATCTGCTTCTGTCATAAAAAAACCGCCTCTTTTATTACCTGAACCATATACCCAATCATCTCTTCTGTCATTCCCGGATACACACCTATCCAGAAACTATCCTGCATAACCCTGTCTGTCACCTTCAAATCCCCTACAACCCGGTAACCGACACCGTTTTTCCTCATTTGGTCAAAACAAGGATGCTTTATAATATTGCCTGCAAACAGCATTCTGGTCTGTATCCCATGTGACTCCAGGAAAGACACAGCCTTCGTCCGGCTGACTCCCTCCCTGCAGGTGAGAAGAAATCCAAACCAACATGGATCTGATTTTTCGCCTGCCTCCGGCAGAATCAGTTTTTCCTGACAGTCCCGCAGCCCCTCCTTAATCTGCTGAAAGTTTTCCCGTCTCCGGGCAGCAAACGCAGGAAATTTTTTAATCTGGGCGCATCCAACTGCTGCCTGCAGGTCCGTGGCTTTCAAATTATACCCAAAATGAGAGTAGACATATTTATGGTCATAGCCTATAGGCAGTTCTCCAAACTGCCTGTCAAAGCGGTGCCCACACATATTATCCTGCCCTGACCTGCAGGAGCAGTCCCTTCCCCAGTCCCGAAAAGATCTGACAATCTTATTCAATAGAGGATGATTGGTATAGACTGCCCCGCCCTCACCCATCGTCATATGATGTGGCGGATAAAAACTGGAAGTACCTATATCCCCAATGGTTCCAGTCAGCCTGGGTTTTCCTTCCCACTCATAAAGACTTCCAAGTGCGTCACAATTATCCTCTATCAGCCATAAATTATGCTTATTACAAAATTCCCTGACCCGGTACAAATCAAACGGGTTCCCCAGGGTATGTGCAGCCATGACTACCTTCGTCTTTTCTGATATGGCGGCTTCCAGCTGTGCAACATCCAGGTTATATTCCGGAATGGTAATATCGATAAAAACCGGCACTACTCCGTATTGTACCGCCGGCGATATTGTTGTAGGGAATCCTGCTGCCACCGTAATCATCTCATCACCAGGCATCACTTGTCTTTCTCCCAGCAGCGGAGATGTCAATGCCATAAACGCCAGTAAATTGGCCGAAGAACCGGAATTCACCAATGAACAATATTTCACACCAAGATATTCCGCAAATCCATGCTCAAATTCATCAGTATATCTTCCTGATGTCAGCCAAAATTCCAGCGCCGAATCTACCAGACGACACATTTCTTCAGAATCATAGACTCTTGAAGCATACGGAATCCTGTCTCCCGGTTTAAAATCTGTCTTCGGCCTATGGAAAGTGTCACAATATTCCTCCACAAGCTTCAAAATAGTCTGTCTTGCCTGTTTTTCTGTGTTATTTTCAAACATTTCCCTTACCCCTGTGCTGTTTTACTTGTTCCATGTCATCCACGGTGCATTGCCGACCGCTATCATCTCTTCCAGTTTTATTTTATCCCTCTGGGTATCCATGCACTTCCAAAAACCCATATGCCTATAAGCCATCAGTTCTCCGTCCCTGGCCAGTCTTTCAATCGGTGTCTTTTCAAAGACCGTGGCATCGCCTTCGATATAATCAAAAATCCGGGGATTCAGAACCATATATCCGCCATTAATGACATTTCCGTCAGATGAAGCCTTCTCCCGGAACCTATCCACTTTCCCCTTCGTGTCAATCTCCAGTACGCCAAATTTCTGTCCTATGTCAACTGCTGTAATTGTGGCAGTCCTGCCATGCTGCTGATGAAACGCGGCCAGCTCACTGATATTAATGTCTGCCACACCATCGCCATAGGTCAGCATAAAGGGCTCCTCCCCCACATAAGGACGGATTCTTTTGATTCTTCCTCCGGTCATTGTATCGTATCCTGTATCCACAAGCGTTACCTTCCATGGTTCTGTCTCATTGGAATGTACCTGCACGTGGTTTCCTTTGGTAAAATCAAATGTAATGTCACTATTATATAGAAAATAGTTTGCAAACCATTCCTTGATCACGTGCTGCTTATATCCACAGCATATAATAAATTCATGATAACCGTACACAGAGTATTCCTTCATGATATGCCACAAAATAGGCTTGCCTCCTATCTCTATCATAGGCTTCGGCCTCAAATGGCTCTCTTCACTGATACGGGTTCCAAATCCTCCCGCCAAAATAACAACCTTCATCAGTATCCCTCTCTGGAATCCTCAAACGAATGCTGTTCTTTTACCCAGCACAGCGTTTCCTGTATTCCTTCCCAAAAAGAATATTTCGGAGTAAAACCTATATCCTCCTGCAGTTCCCGAATGTCTGCACAAAGATACATCACCTGGTTCTTCCCATAAGGCACCGAGCCAAAATTCAGGGATTTGCCTGGCGCGGTCATATCCCTGATCATTTCCGCATATTCCTTTAATGGCCGTGCTGATCCACTCCCCAGACAATATATTCTGCCGTGTTTTCCTATTTCCCCCAAAAGCAGCATGGCTTCTGCCGCATCCCCGGAATACAGATAATCCCACATTTGTTCTCCCGCGGTCAGTTCCGGTGTCTTTCCCTCCAGCAGCTGTCTTATAACAGACATTATCATGGTATTCTCTCCGTCCCCGGGACCATACACACTTAAAATTCTTGTCCAGACATGCCGCAGTCCCTGCTGTTCACATCTTATTTTTGTCAGCTGGCCCGCACATAATTTTGCACTGCCATAAGCATTTTCGGGAAAAACCGGCGTATCCGGAGAAAGTTTTCCGCTGACACGCCCGTATTCTGCCTGGGAACCCGCTCCCAGAAATACCCTGCACCCCAGAACTGCGGCGGCATCCACTGCATCCAGTGCAGCGCCGATATTTCTCCACTGGACATCCGTGCTGTTTCTTCCCGGCCCTGCCGTGGATTCCCATGCCAGGTGACAAAATACATCCATTTCCCGGGGAATAAGCTCTCCCAGCCTTTCCAGACAATGCATGTCGCATGGAATCACATGAACCAGATCATGCCCGGGAATGCACGAAATACGCGCCGATGCAGGATTTACAACCGCGTATACCTCTATTCCCTGCTGTATACAGCGATTGACCAAAGCCAGTCCGATTGCCCCGGTGGGACCGGTAATCACCATGTTCTTTATCCTGAAACGTTCCATAAGCTGTTCTCCCTGGTTTTATATGCCCCTGAAACAGACTTCTTCAAATTCTTTCCTATCAAGAAACGGAGACATATCGTCAAGAGAGGGGGACGTGATTCTTCCATCCGGCAAGATCCTTGATGCAGACTTCGGTTCGAAGTTTTGCCCTGGATCAACAACTGCTTCCATGATGCATGCCCCCTCACAATTTAATGCCGCTTTCAGAACTTCCGCACAGTTTCTTTCACTGTCTAACCTGAAATATGGAATGCCAAATGCAGCTGCCAGCTTTTCAAAATCCGGAAATCCTACACCGCTGCCCTGATCAATACCGACAAATGGCGGCTGAAACAAATTTGCCTGTGTCTGGCGTATAGAATGGTATCCATTATTGTTGAGTATCATCAGTTTAATATTCAACTTATTGTGGGCAACCGTTGCAAGCTCCTGCAGATTCATCATCACGCTTCCATCACCATCGACACATATGGTACGGCGGCTGTTATCAGACACAGCAACTCCTATTGCCGCCGGAAAACCATATCCCATTGCCGCACATCCGGAATTTGTAAACATACGCTGACCTTGTCTGATTTTCGCTGCCTGGAACGTAATAACACAAGCACTTCCATTTCCACAGATAATGCGATCATCCGCTGCCAGTTCCGAAAACAGCTTATCTATAAACACATAAGGATTGATCATGGAATTTCCGTTATTATGATAAGTATCCAGCACAGCAGGATACTTCACCACAAGATCCCGACACCATTTACTCCAAACCGTATGGTCTTCCTGCGGTGCGTACTCCTGAAGCAATAACTGCAAAATCAAATCTTTTACATCTGCACAAATGGGCATATCAGCTTTTATTGTAGGTTTCTTCAGTTCTTCAGGGTCAATATCTACAATAATCTTATAGGCATTTTTTGCAAAATCATAATGATTGTAACCAATCATCCGAATATTCAGGCGGCAGCCAAGACTCAGCAGCAGATCACAATTTTGGACCACGAAGTTGCCTGCCCTGGTACCAACCGTTCCAGGCATTCCGGCAAAATGTGGATTTTCATATTCTAATGTATCATTCGCATTCCAGGCTGTCACAACCGGAATCTGCAGTTTTTTCACCAATTTCAGAAATTCGTCTTCCGCATTTCCCAAACGTATCCCTGTCCCGGCAAGAATAAGCGGCGCTTTGGCCAGTCTTATCTTATCAATTATGGTTTTTGCCATCTCCTTTGAAACAGAAGGAATCACCGGCATATTCTCTTTCTCTGGATAAAAATGAATCAGATCATCCGCCTCAATCATCGCTCCCTGCACATCCAGCGGAATATCCAGCCAGACAGGTCCCCCTCTTCCATTCATTGCCATATATAATGCTTTTTCCAAATGGTAGGCTGTCTCTTCCGGATTTGTAAGCATAACACAATATTTCGTCATATTACTGACGGAATTTATAATATCAAATTCCTGATCTCCCAACTGCCTGAGATCCAGTTCCGGATATGCCCAGGTTGTTGTTTCCCGTTTTACCTGTCCTGATATCACAAACATAGGAATGGAATCCACCCATCCGCCCAGCACTCCTGTGATTGCATTTGTCCCTCCGGGCCCGCTTGTCACACAGACAGCAGCTATTTTTCCTGTCATTCTGGTATATCCTTCTGCTGCAATTGCAGATGCCTGCTCATGATGGTTAAACACACAGTGAAGCCCCTCCTGATGTCCAAGGGCATCATCAAGATGCATCGCCCCTCCGCCAGTAACCATAAAACAATCTGTAATCCCACGCTTTACCAGAAATTCTGATATGTACTTTGCTACCTTGACCTTCATTCCTGCTACCCTCCCATGATCAGTCCCGCTATATCCTCTGTTTTCTTTGCAGCACCAATATTCGGGAATTTATTCACATCTGCCTCCGTCCGGAAACCAAATCCATATGTTACCCCTATGAATCTAACACCCAGCATTTCTGCACCTATGGCATCATTGTCGCTGTCACCAATCATAACCGCATCATTTAAATCTGCCACTCCTGCTGCACGGACTGCATTGCGGATAATATCATTTTTCTTCATCTTATTCTCATGATCCCCACCATACATGATATCCGTATACTTGTCGAATCCAAAATGAGTCAGAATTTCTGTTGCATAGTCCTGACGTTTATAAGTTGCTATTGCTGGCTGAATACCTTTCTCAACTAATTTCTGAAAAACGTCATATATTCCCTCATAAGGTACTGCCTTCAGTAAATCAAATTTTTTATACCGGTCCCGGAACACCGATGCAATCTCCTGTAAGATTTCACCTTTCAAACCATAAGCTATTGCAAAGGAATTCTGAATCGGAGGTCCGATAAAATTTTTCAATTGCGATTCACCAAGCGTAGGAAAACCAAATCTGTCTATTGTATATCTGACAGATGCCAGCACACCTTCCGATGTATCCAGCAAAGTACCGTCCAAATCAAATACCGCTGCCTTAAATCGCTGCCCCATTAATATCCTCCACTGCATCATAAGCCGAATATGTAATAAAATGAATCTCTATATTATTACGGAATTCGGCAATTCTTTTTTTCATATGGTAATTCAGGTGTGATGCCTCCTGTTTCACAAAAAAATATTCCATTGCCGGGTTACAGTAGTTATCTTCCTTATCAGAATATCCGTCAAAGCCTGCACAAAATACTTCCTTCACACCAAGTCCGCATAGAAACTTCACAAGCATAAGAAACGAATTATCGATGATTCTTTCTTCTGTTTCCAGAAGCGGCGCACGATTTACTACAAAATCAAAACTGCCGCACCTGGCTTCCACATTGGATGTTGCCAATATCTTTACATCTGCCTTTTTTAATTCCAGGGTCATATCATGATAGCGTTTTCCATTGGTAACAAAAATGCAATCCGGATCCACTCCACAAGGCAAATAGTTAATGGAGATAATAAACGGCTCTTCTTTTATGATAAATTTCTGCACAATATTTTCCTGCAGCTGAATATTTTTACCCGGGCCAACCAGCAAAAGCTTTTTTCCATGAATTGTATTCAGAAATTTTTGTTTATCTTCCTCATCAGAGCCTTCTCCTGCAAGATAGTCTTCATATAATGCTTCCGCGATCACGTTGTCATACAGTAGTTTTTTTTCTTGCGGTTTCACTTGTTCCAGCAGCATATTTATCTTGGATACAGACAAATTTTTCTTTCCCTCAAAATAAGTCACATAATTGGGATGACATTTGTTTAATCCGCTTAAATAGAAAAACATCTTATATCCCCAGGGTGCTTTTGAAAAAAAGTCTAAAATACTCTCCTCAATTGCTTCCAACATAGGTTCCATTCTATAATTTTTATAGAACTTCTCATTCAGCCGCATCCCCAGAAGTTCAAGAGGTGCATTACCTGCGCTCTTACCCATCCCATAAAGCGTGCCATCCACAACAATATCACGTTCAGAGTCTTTCTCCATAAACGCCAGTGCGTTCGCATAGGCCAATTGAAAATTATTGTGGGCATGAAATCCTATTTGTATCCCGTCATCTACAAATTCATCGAGGATCTTGTAATAATGGAGCAAATCCTCCGGATGAAGCAGTCCATATGTATCCACCATGGATACTGCATACGGTTTCACTTCATTCACCAGCCCTATAAGCTTCATTAGTTCCTCATCACTGTAAGATGTAATAGATACCAGCTGTGAGAATACTTTGTACCCCAATACCTGCACCTGCCTGCAAAATTCCATTGCCTGACACATAAGGTGCTTTTTAAAGATCACCCTTATCCCATCCAGACAGCTTTCCCTGCAAGGCTGCAAATTCTGGATCCCACAAGTCCCATAGTCAATCATTCCCACAACCATTGCCTGCTTTTTATCAAGCAGACCATATATTTTATCAGCAGATTCCGTATCCGGCATAATACTGCGGTCTATATCAAACGGACGACGCTCGTCCAAAAAACCTATTTCAATTATATCGACACCTGCATCCACAAGCCGTTCAAAGATACTCACAAGGTTTTCGTGACCGAATTTCCAGTCATTTACATAACCGCCATCCCTCAATGTACAGTCAAGCAGCCCAATATTATGCATAGCATTCTCCTTAAATATTTCACAATTACAATTGATCTGTATATCTGATCCAACCAGACAGTTCACTGCTATAATACACTTGCCGCCCATAGCCGCATTCCTGCAGCTGCATCAAAACTTCTTCTGACAGCTTGTCTGATACTGCCACAATAATTCCAAACTTCCCGATATTATCCAAATCCTTGATTTCCATTATTTTATGATCATTCAGTTTTTCCTTATTGCCCGAAACTTTAGTCACCAAATATCCTTCATATTCCAGCCCATTTTGTGACAAATATTTCCCATACCGCTCTCCTACAATACCCGCGCCATATAAAAACAAAAACTTATATCTTTTCCTCATTTTGCGCAGTTTGCTGACAAATGTCTGATTTATATGTCTTTTTCCCACTTTATATGAAAAAGCAATCCAAAACAATTCCCAATACCCAACATTGCACACTCTGCCCCAGGTCAAAAAATATCTCAAAAAAACGTTTAGACTATAAATGCCTTCTCTCCTTAAATCCAGAAAATTGCATTGATCCCTGAAAACCGAATTGATCCCCAGATCCAGCATTACTTTTCTTCTATTCGAATAGTATGCCGGCATTTTCTTTATCGTTGTAACCCAGCCTTCACAAATTACAGCAAATGTATCCTTTTTCCAACTTGATTCTTTCTTATACTCAGATCCTGTATGCTCCCTGGCAAGAGGCAGATGCATACATCGAAAATCACTTAGTTGTACCGCCCTGCTAAAATAAAGACTTACGTGTGAATAATGAATCAACCTTGGCTGTGAATACTTTGCTTCATAATAGTTCCAGTCAATGCCAGACAAAAATGTCTGTGCATTCAATATCATCACACCAAACAAAGTAGTCTTCCATGCATTTTCAGCAAATAGCCTGTCAGGCTGTTCATACACTCTGACTCCAATTTCATCTTCATCAAATACATCCAGTTCGACCATATCATATTCGGGCTTTAAATTGACCATAATACTTTCAATTGCCCGTCTGGAAAGCTGTAACGCATCCCCACTCATCCAGACAAAATCATACTGCTTTTTCAAGCCATAAAACTGCCATATTTTGTATACTTTCATATTCGCATGCAATTCTGACGGCATCCGGACATAATAAACGTTTTCTTTGTTCTCTCCTTTCCACTTATCCAGGACATGTTTGGTATCATCATCATCGCTTGAATCATAAACGTATATATCAATCCCCGCACCAAGATAATACGGTGCACATTTTTCCATGAAATCCTGAATTACTCTCCATCTTTTGTATGTTGTGATGCACAGGCAGAGCGAAGAAACCTTTGTATTTTGCAATTTAGTATTTTTCATATTTATACCCCTAGCGCGCTTTGGCGCGCATACCAGTCAGTATTTGAAAGGAACTTTCAAACTTCTCCCTGCTCATCTGCGTACTTACTCTTCCAGGTATACTCCTTTAAACCACCATATATACTGTCTTATATACTCTTCCACTGTAAGTTCGCTACCCTCAAGCTTATTAAATACCCATTCACCTTTCCGTATGGTGCCCTCTTCTGTCCAGTTTAAACGCAAGGCCTTTTTTACACATGGCAAAACGAAAGCTTCTACAAAATCCAGCCTTGGCTCCAATGTTATATTCGTATTTTCTATGTCCTGCAGGCCTAAAAATACAGCCATTCTTGCACACACCGGCAGCATCAATGCATTTGTCGGATGACCGGAATCCCAAAATAATTTTTTGTCTTTATAGTTATTCAGAACAATATCGCTGACTTTAATATCCCAGTTTTTTTCTCTTTGCAGCATTTTGTCTAGTCTATCCTGAAAAAGTCTCCGGATTTCATCTTCCTCTATAGCATCCTCTGAAAGCCATAATTTTTTGATACCGGCTATTGTGTGATACTTTTCATACCCTTTGTCAAGTAATCTATCCTGGTCAAACATCCAAATACTGCCAAACGCTACAGAAACACTCTTTTTCAAACCCATGGACGAAGGATAGAACGCCTTGCCAAGACCTACAAAATTAGGAACACAAACAGCCTTACAACCGTCTTTCAATTTCGGTAATACATATTCGTCTGACAAACGGTACGATTTGCTATTTGCAGCCTGTATGTCCTGATGAAGATAGATATCACAATTTCGCAACCAACTCTCCGGGATTTGCCCATCCTCGTTTTCCGCAACACTGGGCAGAAAAAATTCACAATACTCTTCTAAAAAACCAGGTATCTTATATAGATACTCCCGATAAAATTCGCCGTGACAGTTTGCATTGATCAGCAATATTTTTTTGTTTAATGCTCTCGTCCAAACAAAATTTTCAAAGGGGATAAATCCTCTTTTCTCTAAACTTTTTTCAATCTCAAGATAATTGTTCCACGCGGCAGCAACCAAAATATAATAATTATGTAAATTGTCAGGCAGCTTGTCTAATCTATAAATAGGCAGACCATAAAAATTACCCCCCGCTTCCCATCAATACAATATCTGATAGCATCTCTTTCGGGAAAAGAATAAATAAATTTTTCTGCCTCCCATCCTGTTCCATATAATACATATTGCATATCTTTTCTCTCCATGAAGCACATGATCTAAATAATAATGTATTATCAAAATTCTATTTCTTTTTATACAGCCATATCATTATTTCTTATTTATATCTTCCAGCAGTTTACAATCAGCATTTAACAAAATTGTTTCAATTGAAATTATGATGCAGGAATAAAAATTGCTTAGCGACATTTTTATTTCTTCATACTCCATAAGAGGAGTAACAATTATGGCATCTATGTTTTGCAGTTCCCTTCCGGGAAGATAGGTTTCCGTTTCAGGGATGCCGGCTTTTTTATTCCGGTCCAGAAAGCACTCCACTTTTACTCTGGTTTCTTTTAACTCATGGTATAAATGTCTCCCCAGTATTCCCACGCCGTAGATTGCAATCCTGTTTATATTCCTTTTTAAAAGGAAATGATCAGCTTTTATGTTTCGGTCCCTTAATGTCATCCATAGTTCCAGGATTCTTTTGTACCTCTTTTCCTTCAGGTAACTTTCTCTGACGATTTCATCAGAAATTATGGGGGGTCTCCTGCTTTCTTTTATCTGCTGCTCCTCCTCTTGTGACAGATAACCCAACATTTTCATTTTACCTGCCATCTCGATAACGGATGCATTCATTTCATCCTGGTTTTTTGATGTATTGGTCTCGGAGATCAGGTGCCAGTACAGCACTTTGTCATGTATTCCTATTTTTCT
The DNA here is from genome assembly GCA_910577185.1 of uncultured Acetatifactor sp. Lineage (GTDB taxonomy): Bacteria > Bacillota > Clostridia > Lachnospirales > Lachnospiraceae > Acetatifactor. The sequence continues at coordinate 26,939 of CAJTLR010000001.1, read as the reverse complement.
GTTATGACAGAACATCAGCATCCACAGAAAATAATCATCCGCACCGTTTTTTTCCATAATGTAATTTGTCCAGTCTGCCGGAATGGATGATTTCCGAATCAGTACTTGTCCCGGTGAAACAATTCTGTTAATGCCTTTTCTGTATTCACTTTTTGTAACTGCAAGATTTAATGTTTCTGCATTCCGGTAGATTAAATTGCTGAAATTTTTTCCGTTACAGATCACGGCATCCCGGCTACCCAGCGCCGCCAGCTGTTCCCTTATGTACACCGGGCTGATTTCGTCATCCTGATCCAAAAAAACCACATATTCACCACCGGAACATAGCAGTCCCTGCACTCTTGAAAAATGGATGCCACGGTTCTGTTTATTGGATACCGTAACCAGAGAAACCTTTCCCCTTCTGTCCAAACTGTTTATGTCCAGTTCTTCTGACGGAAAATCGTTGACCAGGACCAGCTCAATACATGTTTCTTCTGCTTCATTGGCAGTCTTCCAGTTACTTTCCAGCATATCCTTAAGGGCCGGAATATAATGATTTCCTCTGTATACCGGTGTAATAACACTAATTTTTTTCATGGGTTCCCCAAAATCTCCTTGTGGAAACTGTTATGGTTCATTGATATTTTTGTTTGTTTCTGTTTATTAAATAAAACCCGGCATATGCCATATAATTTTATCTGGTGAAACATCCAGTTTACACAATTCTGTCCTGACAGTTTCTGCTGTCATACGGTCCGCAATGGCAATCAGAATCATGTCATACTGCAGCCCGCTTACAGCACTTACCTGTGACACCTTTTTTCCTTTTTCCTGCCATTTCCTGTATTCACGGTCTACCCACCCTGCCAGCCTGCAGTATTTGCTTTCCTGCAAAAAAGTGCAGTAATCTGTCCCCACGGCACCTGCCCCATAGATAATGAGACGTTCACCTTTTTTGACTTTTTCCACAGGAAAGCGGTAGTAATATGTTTTTTCCTCAAGTTCTATATTTCTGCCATACCTGTATGAAGTAATCCCATCTTGTGCTTCGTCCAAAACCTCGTCAAACAGTGTTTCTATCCGCGAAATATAACTGGTAAGTCCAAAACGGTTTATTGATATTTCACAATTTTTTTCGACCGCCTTTTTATCCTGGTTAAGCCAGTACATGACTGCAGCTGCCGCCTGTTCATCCGTTTCAGCCACCTTTCCGCAGGATTCCCCGTCGGCAAGAATTTTGGCACCCCCCACATAAGTTGACACAAAAGGCTTCCCCAGTGAAACCCCCTCCAGCAAAGCCATGCTGAATCCTTCCGTGCGGGACAGCAGGCAGTTTACATCACACTGTGCAATCACCGGAAACGGGTTTTGAACATACCCCAATAAATGTACATATTCCGAAAGGCCTTTCCCGGCAGAAATCTTTTCAATGTCATCCGAAAGGTCTCCCTGCCCCAGAAAATATAAATGTACGGGATACTTCATTTTATGCAGGATATCCAGCACATTCAGCAGCCTGACCGGATTTTTGCGTTTTTCCAGTCTGCCAACAAATAAAATGTTGGGATGTTCCAGTACAACACAAGTGTTTTCTCCGGCCTTCTGTCTCACCCTGTCAATGTCCACCCCATTATATATCTCCCTTATTTTGTCTGCATGTTTTGGACAGAGTTCTTTTAAAGACCGGGTTGTAAGGTCGCTTATGGATACAATTCTTTTGGCTTTCCTGAATGCCTCATTCTGCAGTGCCAGGTAACCCTCCCCATTTTCCCCACCAAGGTCATATATGTCACTGTGAATCCAGGCAATACAGCGCTTTCCTCCCGGCAGGAGGAAACTTGGAATCTGGTAGTTAAATGATACATATAAATCGTAATCGGACGGAATATATTTTGAAACCATTCGGTCCGGTTCATTTAGAAGATAGTAATGCTTCTTTCTGCGTTCGGGATCTGACCTTGATGTGATTGCTCCCAGAAAGGTAATGTTGCCGTTAACCGGTTCCTCCTTAACACCGACATGGCAGTATTCCAGTATGCCAATATCATATTTTTGCGGATTAAGGTGATTCACAATCATGGTCAGAAGAGATTCCGCCCCGCCTCCTGCACTGTATGACCATATGATAAACAAAACCCTTTTTTTCATAAGACACATCTCCTTTGGGCCCGCTGGCCTTAAATGGCCATTCCTGTTTCTGCAAACAAATCAAATTCATGATCTGCCATAAGCTTCAGTTCATGAAATGCACGGAGTTTTTCAATATATTTATCATTATTTATGACTTACATTTTTCATAATTATTGCTCTGCTCTTTATCATCTGCCCAAAATTGATTACAGCAATATCAGGAAACTCATCCGGATTTAAATTATTTACAATTGTTGTAAGTAATGATTCGGCGCACCTGCCTATAAAAATTCCCATTCCCCATGTTTTTCATCAGAAGGAACTTCATCAAATGGGCCGTTCTGACAGTTACAACTCGTCAATCAATGTCAGAATCTCTTTAATCGGCATCAGGCGTTCCTCCACTTCCTGTGCCCTGTGATACTTCAGTATATCCCTCGCTGTCTGCTCCATGGCAGGAAATGCACTCCTGGTAAGCTGGTTTGCGTATATAACGATGTTAACACCATGACTTTCCAGTTTTTTCTCTGTCACCTGGCCGAAAGAGGTTGGCACCACTACCAGCGGTACACTGTCATACTCCCTCCTGAATCTGTCACAGAACTCAAAGATTTCTGACGGATCCCGTTTCCTGCTGTGGATCATGATGCCGTCCGCGCCTGCCCCGACATAGGCCCGTGCACGAAGCAGGGCATCATCCATTCCCTGCTCCAGAATCAGGCTCTCAATCCTGGCCACAATCATGAAATCATCCGTCAGCTGCGCCCTTTTTCCCATCTGTATCTTCTCGCAGAAATGTTCTATGCTGTCCTGTGTCTGACTGGCCTCCGTTCCAAATAGGGAATTTCTCTTCAGCCCTACCTTGTCTTCTATAATGACCGCTGACACCCCCATGCGTTCAAGGGAGCGCACCGTGTAGACAAAATGCTCTGCCAGCCCCCCTGTGTCCCCATCAAATATGACCGGTTTCGTTGTTACTTCCATGACATCGTCAATCGTGCGGAACCTTGAAGTCATATCCACAAGTTCTATGTCAGGTTTCCCTTTTGCCGTGGAGTCACACAGGGAGCTGACCCACATGGCATCAAACTGGTCCAGCTCACCCTGGTTTTCCACGATTGTTTTCTCGGCAATCAGGCCGGTCAGCCCGCTGTGCACTTCCAGGGTTTTCACAATCGGACAGATTTTAATCAGCTGCCTCAGCCGTTTCCTCCGGTATTCCGGCATGGAGAGTTTTTCTTTCACCCGCGCGTCTGCACGCCTGACATTTTCATTATATGTATAGGGAACATCTATGATTTTTCCGCCATATGCCGAAAGGAGCACTTCCACATTGTCACGGATGGCCTTCATCGGCCCTTCCTTCCAGTTATCCCCATGAACCACGTAATCCGGATGCAGTTCACCAATTACCTTGTCATACATAATGTCCTTCTGTATAATGACCTCTTTTACACCGTCCAGGTTCTGTGCCAGCCTGAACCGTTCCTCAAATCCAACTGCAGGAAATCTGTTGAATCGGATTCTTGCCTCGTCACTCAGTACCCCCACAGTTACCTCGCCGTATTTTCTTGCCTCGTGAATTATGTTCAGATGCCCTTCATGAATTATGTCCGTGCAAAAGCAGGTATAAACAGTTTTCATCACAGTGCCCCCAATGGTGTTTCAAATTTGCGGTTCTATTACTTTCCTTATCAGAAAGTCACATGCGTCCTCCACGTTGTCAAGGGATACGCTTTTCATTAATTCCACGTCAAATGCCTTTTTTACCCCCGCCAGTAATTCATCGGTGTAATAAAGTGTTCCGTTCCTGACATCTTCTATTCCATCGAGGTAAATGGACTGCCTGTTCTTTCCGCGCATGCTGTCAAGCCCGAAGTAATCCTCACAGATGTATGCCCTGGCCTGTTCCCCCGTACCATCAATCACGACCGGATACCCGCCGATTTCGCCGGAAACACCCGGACAGTGGAGTTTTGTTTTCTCCCCCCTGCAGACAGCGCGCAGAACGGCGCTGATAATTTCAAAATTGCTGGAGGCATTCATCATATTTCTTTTGGCGTCCGCAGGCATCTGGATATTACAGGCACGGATGACCTCATCCATTTCGACATTCATTTTCTGTCCCCTGTACCGGATGTCGGCCAGCATTTCCACCCCCTCGGTCTGCCCCTCCCTGCTGACCACAACATCATGGAAATGGGAAGCCGCCATTGTGACATCTATGTTCCAGTAATCCTCAATTCCCGCCCTATCCGCGGCAGCAAACTTAATGCGTGGAATGAGGTGGTTAATGTTTCCACTGCCAAAATCCGGATACGCCTTCCCGCCTGATTTCAGCCAGGGAATTACTGCATCCGGATATGACGTGGTTATAACAACCGCATCTGATTCTGCCCGCACATAGGCCTCCATTATATTTTTTGTGTATTTCATGGAGAGCGGTGCCCAGATGCCATATGCCCTGATGCGGTTCCAGGAAATGCTCCCGTACTTCAGTCCCGGACAGGCACGGCTGCTGTTCACAATGATATCCGGTCTGTATGCACCAATTGCGTCGGCAACTGTGCCTACATCGTTCAGGTCCACATTGTCAATTATGGAAACCCGTGTCCTATTCTGTCCCCTGATCAGGGAGGCAACCCTTACAATATTGACATCGGAGAGCATTTTTTTCCCATTGCGCCCGGCCACACAGACATCTATTTTCTCGTCCTGCGCGGACAGTAAATAATCCAGCAGGTAATTTCCGACGCTTCCAAGGCCCATGATCATTATCCTTGCTTTCCGGTTCCTTAATTCGCCTTTCAGAAGGTTCAGTTTTTTTTCCAGTATTCTCATTCCCGCTCCTTTGTCTCAGCCCCTTCCGGGTTTCCACATCCGTATCATCATTTTTCTGTTTTCATCAGCAGTGCATCTCCTGACTGTTAATCCAGGGCTGCTTCCAAAGACAACAGAATTATCCGGAATATCTTCATTAAATATAAATGCATTTGCCGCAACAATTACGTTACTGCCAATGCGGCAGCCGCCAATTACCGAACTGTTTGCATACAGGGTCACATGGTCTCCGATTACCGGCCATATGCACTGCATTTCCCTGAAATTCGCCCCAACGGTAACCCCCTGGAACACACATAAATAATCCCCGTACTCCGCTTTTCCCAAAACAGTCCCAACCGGATGTTCCACCACAAAATGTTCTGGGAGCTCTATGTTCCAGTACCACTCCACACAGTTGATTATCTTGTTCAGGTAATATAACTTGTCCGCCAGTTCTGCCCCCCCGGCACCTATAATGTGGGCCAGATGATATAAAAACACCGCATACACTGTTGTATTCAATACCGAGAATCCGCTTTGCAGATAATACATTGTGTTGGATGCATCATAGCTGGCAACAGTCTTCTCAATGGCACGGCTGACGGCACACAGCATCTGCTGCCTATCAACCACGGTGGGCCAGAAGCAGTTAAGCTGTCTAAGTACTATGTCACACGTTTCCTCGCTTTTCCCATGCAGTACCATATTCATCCCCTTATCCATTTCTCGCTTCTTCGAAGTCGGCTATTGTATTGCAGTTAACCCAGCGCTTAAACCGCACAATATCGTATTCTTCCGGCATAAGGGACTGAAAATATTTCTGTATAAAAACCAGATTCGTTCCCTGCCACTCCTGTTCCCGCATGTTCCCATATATATCCCGCAGGAGGCCGGGTCTGCGGAACTTCCATACCTGCCCGGAATTATGGATGCTCCGGAACGGTTCCGTGATGTTCAGCATGTTGTGCGACGCGTCATAGACATAATGAACCTTGTATTCCTTGTCAAAATAAAACACTACAGACTTTTCTGCCGAAATCATCTCCTTGTTGCATGTAATGATATCCTTTTCGGACCTGCTGATTTCCAAAAAAGTCCCCCTGTCCACAAACAGGTCTCCTTCCGCAAACAGTATTTCACTAAAATCCCACCCAGCTGCTTCCTGAAAGCCCCTGTACAGACTGTACCCTGACCCATATTCCCCATACTTTTCATTGTTTACCAGAATAACCTTACCACTGATGTCCGAAAAGTGCTCCTCCATGGCCAGCTTCAGCTGTTCGTACATGAACCCGCCAACTATGATATACTTATCAAAGTCCATATCCAGATGAAGGAGCCGATACAGCAGCGATTCCGAAATATTTCCGGGATGATATATGCATTTCAGGCATGTCCGCCCCAATGACCGGCTGAATCTGCTTGATTTCCCGGCAACTGTAACAAGTAAAATTTTCAACGTTTCATCTCCTGTACACACATTCCTATACCCCTGTCCAGAGTTACATGGGGCCTCCACCCGGTTGCGGCACGAATCTTGTCCGTATTCAGCAGACGCCTTTCCGGATCAGACTCCCTGTATCCCCTGAATACTATTCCTGGCCTGTCAATGCCCAGTTTCCTGCCACACAACCCGACAAGGTCCAGAATGGAAATTTCCTCATCCGTTGCAACATTGTAAACGGTTCCATCCAGGGCCGTCCCGGAATTAGCCAGCGCAATTATCGCCGAGCAGCTGTCCTCGTTGTGGAGAAAGGTACGTCTGTTTATCCTTGAATTTTCCAGTAATTCCACACAGCCATTTTCCCTTAACTGATTCAGGATATGCGGAATGATGTGCTTTGGATACAGTTCGTTTTTACTGTAAACATTTGCAAATCGGACAGAACATCCTTTAATGGTTCCTCTGTCCACGGCATCCTTCATAAAAAACTCTGTCAGCAGTTTACCCGCCGCATAGCTTGTCCTCTGGCTGTGTTCCGCACTTGCCATTGTAAGGTAGCCGTCCTCCTTCACGCCTCCCTCGCACCAGGAATTCATGGAATATACTTCGGATGTGGAACAGTTGATATACACATCTGCCCCGTTTTCAACTGCCTGGTCCAGGAAATCCTTCATGCCTGTCACATTGGTTGCAAACGTGCGGTTTACATGGTAAAAATGTTCTGTGTGGACAACTGCGGCACAGTTTACATATACCAGCCTGTCATGGTAATTTTTTTTATCGGCCACTTCCCGTCCCAGCAGTTTCATCTGCCCTTTATTATTAAGGTCATACTCGTAAAAGCAGAACATTTCACTGTTTCGCAGGTCCCTTACTGTTTCAATGGATGAAGCGAAAAAATTGTCAAAGCCGATTACCCTGTGACCCTGGTTTAGCAGCTGTCTTGACAGTTCATTTCCGGTCATTCCGGTCACACCGCTGATTACATATAAATCCATTACACACCATTCTCCAGTCTTATGCTATAAAATTTGTCTACCTGCCCTTTGTATGCTTCCTGTTCGGTTTTTATGTCATAGCTAACTTTTTTCATCCATACTTCTTCACTTTGTGTATCCAGCACTGCAAATTGTGCCATGGGATTCAGGTTTCTTGGCTGCCCCACTGAACCCGGATTTATGAACAGTGTTTTCTTTCTGTTTCTGAACAGCGGCGCATTCGCTTCATAATATTCTTCCATAAAATGAGGCAGGTGCGAATGTCCTGAAAAAACGTAATCGTATTCCTTGTATTCACCCAGGTCCTGTCCTGGTTTTATGCTCTTCCAGTACATGTCCTTCAGGCTTCCATGCACTGCAAGACATTTCTTCCCTTCAATTGTAAATTCAGCCTTTCCACTGTCTGACATTTCATTCTCCAGGTACTGCCATGTCTGGAAAGACAAAATACTGTGTGTATATTCCGCACACCTTTTACCGCGTTCCGTGGAAAATCCGCCATAGTCTTCCATAATTACAGACTGTTCGTGGTTCCCCCTAATATTACACACAAGCGGATATTCCATACCGTGCAGCATCCGCACCACTTCATTGGAGTGCATTCCGTAGTCCACGATATCCCCCAGTAAAGCACATCCGTCAACCTGAAGCATTCCTGCCGCATAGTCCAGTACCTTTTGCAGTGCTGCCTGGTTTCCGTGTATGTCTGACAAAATAAGAAGTCTCATGTATCCCTTCCCGTTTTTCCTGCCTGCCCTGCATATTCCATAAATGCCGCCTTGTTCTCCCTGGCAGTTTCTGCCGGCCTGCCAAGATCCTTCCTGGATCCGATCGCCACATTGACTTCCAGGAAAGTCATTTCCTTTAACCCGCGGATTTCACCAAGTGCTTTCCCCAGGCCTTCCTTCGTTGCCACCCGGTAAACATTGCCATACCCGCATTTTCTGGCAATGTCGGCATACGAGGTTCCCCCTGCCCCGGTTGGCATTCCCCCTACCGATTCGTGTGCTTCATTATTCAGGCAGACATGCACAAGGTTACTTGCCGGGTGCCTCCCCATGACCGCGAGGCTGCCCATGTGCATGAGAACCGCTCCATCCCCGTCCAGGCATATGACTCTCTGGCCGGTTTTTCTCCTTGCCAGCTGATATGCAATCATACTGGCATGTCCCATTCCCCCAACCGTGAGAAATATCTGGTTATGCTTTCCCAAAACTGCATTGCTTTGCTCATATGCTTCCCTGGATATCTTTCCTGTCGTTGAGACCACGAGACTGTCCGGCTGCAGCCAGCCTACAATCATCCCAACAGCCATTTCCCTGTCCATGGAATACCGGTTCCTGTATATACCTTCCTCTTTTTTTTCAAAGGTTCCCCTCCGTATGACCAGTGCGTACTGTCTGTTCTCCGCAAATGCGTTACCCGCGCACCTTAAAAACCCGGCCAGCTCCTCTTCCGTTGTCTCCGGTCCCATAATTCCATAAGCAATGTCAAGGAGTCTTAGCATTGGCAGGGTAACCTTTCCCATATATTCATGTTGCGGCTCATCCTTTGTTCCGGGTTCCCCCCGCCATCCTATGACCATCAGCATGGGGATGCCATAGACATCCGTATTGGCCAGGGACGTAACCGGGTTCACCGCATTGCCTAATCCGCTATTCTGCATGTAAACACATGCAGGGTTTCCTGTGGATAAATATTCACCAATGGCAATACCGATGGCCGCCCCCTCATTCGATGTCACTATGTGGTCTTCAATAACATCCCTTCCATCATTATTCATGTAATCGCAAAACAATTTCAGTGTGGAATCCGGAACACCTGTTACTGTCTGGATCCCTAATTCCTTAATTTTCTGTACAAGAACATCTGCTTTCATATTCTTTCACCATTAATTTTGTATCTGTTTTCAAAACAGCTTCAAACTACACGCTCTGTCTTCTCCCAGGGACAGATTGTTATCATACACCATACTTCGTCTAGCACCTTTCTTTTCCTATATGTATCCCTTCTCTATGCAAAAGGTCAATTATAACCTGATTTAGCTCCATAAGAGATGTCAGGCAATAATCGGTTCCGATATTACCGTGATACAGTCCTGTATCCTGTCCCAGTACTCTTTTTTCTTATTTTCATCCCAAATAATTTCATCCCCATGGCACAGCTTTGTCAGCCCATCTTCATATACCACCAGCTTATAATTATCCCTGAAGACAAATGCTTCAAAAGCCATGAGTTCCTGCCCTTTCCCTGCCTTCCGGTATAAGAACTGGAAATCAGGATTATATATTGCCGAACGTTGTATTTTGACAAAACAGTTTTCTACCTCTGTAAAAGACTGCTTTTTCAGGAGAGAACATATCATTTCATTCAGTGAAAAAAGTGACATGAGACTATCACTGCTGTTCACATTTACCTCCGGGGATTTTATGGCCAGCGGAACCTGGATTAATTCCTCATGGTACGAAAACTCTGCCTCTCCGATATCTTCCAGGGATGTTTCCCGAGGTATCAGGATGTTCCCATGGTCTGCATACAGAACCATACGGCATGGAAGCCGTTCCAAAAATGGAGCCAGCACCCTGTCCAGGTACCTTAAGGCATCCGCATGCTGCAGGTCATAGTCAGTTCTGATCCAGCCACCGTTTTTTTCAAGGTAATCAAACATAATGTTACTTCCGGATGCCACCAGTTCCGACTCCGTATCCGGGTTCGGGTACGAATAATGGCTTTCATATAAAATATGGAGATAAAACAGCCCGTTTTTTTCTGCCGCGGCATCTGTAATGAAATTCCATATTTTTTCCGTTGCTGTCTGGCACTGTTCCTTTACCCTGACCTTTTCTGACTCTACATACCTGGCAGAGTCTGTATAGAAAAAAATATTCCTCTCTTGTCCGATCGCTTCCTTTATAAAACGGCAGTCCGATTCAGGGACACAGTTTGATTCATAATACCTTGTCCCCAGGTTCCGGTATTCTCCATACGCCGGAACCAGGCTCTCATATGTGGAGGTTGATACGGAGTAGGCATTTGTATAAAACATGGTGTTTTTCAAAAGGTATTTCTTGAGGTTGGGCATGCAGCCTTCCAAAACGTCCCGTCTCCTCAGTCCATCAATGCAGAGCATAAGTACGTTGTCCGGGGATATCCCTGCCAGGGTGTCCTGTTCCAGGCGGTACAGGTCTTCCAGGTCATTTTTTAACTCCAGATATGTTTTGTCACCGTACAGCCGAAACAATGTCTCGGCATACTCCGTGGCAGAACCGAAATCCCTGATATTTACATATTCGTTAACCAGTTCCTGATATAATTTTTCCTTCCGGCACCTGCTGCCCAGACTTCTTTTAATACTGTTTATTTTTTTATAGCGAATATAGGGATGCTGGTATGTATAATATCCATCATCCAGTGTCATTCCTTCATTCTCCAGTTCCTCATAAAAGTCCAGGTACTTAAGAAATGGATGGTCTCGTTTCAGTGATGCCTTGATTTCTTCCCTATACTTGTATGATGAGATAATGATGCCGTCTATCCCGCATTCCGCTACCTGCTCTTCTCCAATCACGTGAAAACCACTGGATCCCATTTGCTGATACCTGGAATCAATAATATATTTTACCGGCTTCATTTCAAACATGAAATCTGACATCAGCATGCGTGTATGCTGCCCATGGCACCATATGGCCGGAATTTTACATTCCGATATGAATTTTTCCAATGACTCCCTGATTACTCTATATACTGCATCTGTCTCATATGTTTTCAAAAAAGAAAATCTGTTCAATATTTGTCCGTATTTTTCTATCAAGTTCATACCTTCTGCTAATATCATGTTATGTTTTTCCCTTTCATAAGCCTTCTTCCATTCCGTATGTCCACAAATTCTCCAATAAACAATCCGGTCTGGGCCCCTGCCTTGTCCGGTGCAACACCTTTCCTGAATAACAGATTCCATATTCTCAACAACAACCATATCAAATCTGTTATATCACTACCTTTACACGGCAATTTTATCCATTTATTCCTTAAATAGCATCCGGCAAAAATATCTCTGGTTCAGACCAATATACTTTATTCCTTTCAATCCCTTCCTCTACTAGTTGAGTGCATATTTCATCAGCCGTCTCGGCATCCTTCACTGCAATTATCAGTATATCAAACTCCATACTGTTCAGATCTTTCATACTATATAACCTGATATTCGGATAATTATACTGCTCTGGAAAAACATCTGCCCAGGCCACCAGCCTGCACTCCGTGTATCTGCATATTTGGGCATAATAATCCCTCCCTACCCTTCCTGCTCCATATACAACGATATTTCTCCCTTTCAAGATATCCATATCTTTGAAAAAAAACTTTTCCACCTGAAAACATCTGCCGATCCTATCAATGCATTTCAGCATATTGTTCCACAGTAGCCTGTCCATGACACTTGCAAGTTCCTGATCATAACCATATGAAAACAAAACTTCACATATACCTTCATACATTCTAATAATATCTTTGAGGCCTTCAATAGTCTTCTTACGTGACAGTGACTCTGGCCTAATCCTATAATGATAATATGCTCCATCCACTAATGCAACCTTGCGCCCCTTTATCACACAAATACATAAATTAATCAGATCCTCACCCATTTGGTTGATATTTGATATCTGCATATAGCTTTCCTTGATCAGATTTGCCTTAAAAAGTTTTGACCAAATACTGGGAGATACATAACACTCTGCTCCCAGCACTGCATCTTTCAGAAATTTACATTTTCTTTCTTTATCCAAAAGCTCAATTATTCTTTGACCATTTACTGCTCTTTTTTTCTCATTTTCCCAATATCCAGAATGTACAAAATCTGCTCCGCTTGCTTCCAGACTATTCGTCAATACCTGATACATATCCGGGGCAATACTGTCATCGCCGTCCACAAATCCTACATATTTCCCTTCCGCACATTCCAGTCCACGTTTTCTTGCCGCAACCAGCCCTCCATTCTGTTGGTGTATTACTTTTATCCGCTGATCCTTCTCGGCATATGTCTCACACAGAACACCCGACTGGTCCGTAGAACCGTCATCTACCAAAATAATTTGCAGATTCTCATATGTTTGTCTCTGAATACTTTCGATACATTGTGATATATATTTTTCCACATTATATACTGGCACCACAATGCTCACTAATGAATTTGTCATGATTTATCATTGCCCCTTACCCAGAATTCTGATGACCTTTTCTCCTATTTCATAAAATGATTTTAGTGTTAAACAATTTATCTTTCCTCTATTACATTCCAAAAATCTAAATAATATTTTTCGTTTAAATATGAAAAGTTTCTTTTAAGCTTTTCCTTTATATCACCATCTTCTCTTCCACATTCTCTTCGTGTCATTTCCCTTAATTCATGCTCATAAAATTTTTCATCTAATCCCATATAATATATTGCATTTTTAGCAGCATATTTAATAATAGCACTTTCCTCATATCCCAGTACAGATAGTTGATCCAAAATGACATTTAACCTGCCCTGAGCCGCAATTATTACTTTGAAATTTGGTCGATTTTCATCATTTATTTTTTTTGGCTTTTCAACAAAGCAGCCATTATATTTTTTGCCCCAAAAGCTTTCATTATTGTCAAAAAAACTTACTACATTATAGCCAAATTTCATTAAGTCATCACAAAGCATTTTTCCTATCATCGAAAAACCAAATATAATAACTTTATTCCTCGTTTTATCCAAACCTGAAATTAAGTAGTCAAAATCTCTCTCTTCCGTCTTTTTTTTTGCAATATCATATATTTCTTTAAACGTTTCATCTTCCAATACATTTTTGGCATAATTCCACCATTTTTCAGCCGCCTTACATCTTAGATTATTCCAGGGCTTCATATTACCACCAGCAAAATGTATAATAACGGGATACTGCAAGGCATCTTCAATCTCTTCCCTGGAATAAATATCAGTAGAAAGAAACTTACTTTCATTTATGTATCTGTTGCAAAAAGTATATGTTAAAGAAATATACTTCACCTTTTCCCTGCAAAATTTATATAGAATATCCTGATCTTCTGATAAGTAACCCTTTCCCAAAGCTTCCAAAAATCGCTCTGTCATTTTATCTTCTCTCATTTTTTTCAGGTTCATCACAATATCTCCTGCAAAAAAATATCCCGATAAATTATCCACCTCCAATTTTGAAATCGTACGTTCAATAAAATCTTTTGAGAATAGGTGATAATCTTGTTTTACGGCCGCCAAATAATCATTTTCCAAATCAACAAGATACATTTGTCTTAAATCATTTTCAACAACAATATCCCCATCTAAATAAATACATTTATCGTACTCTTCTAATATATCTGCAATAATAAGCTTATAAAAAGTATGTATTGTGAGTGACCTTTTCATGACAACAGCTTTTGAAAAAAGACGTCTCCCAGCCGCCATTCTATTCTGCACTTCTGATACCCTTTCTGCAAATTATCGATAATACCTTTTTGACTCATATCAAACAACTCATCAATTAAAATATAAATATGATAAAAAGTATCCTGATGCGCATGTGCCAGCATGGACGTAATCGATACTGCCGTAGGTATTAAAAAATTATTATCTGTAGAAAAAACCACCGGTATATGAAACTTCATAAATTTATCTTTGCCTTCCCTAAAATAATATTATTTATAATCTCTTCATCACAATCTGTTACAAAATTTTTCAATTTGTACTTAATAAAATCTTATGCTCCTCCGCCCACGCTTCCCTCATAAAAATCCAGTTTGATGGTGTTTCAGCAACCTGTACATATCTATTTTCAAGCATTAAAGCTTTCACCTTATCATTGCCTCTTTCAATACAGAAAACACCCACAAAATATTTGTTAAAGTCAAAATCATTCAATATTGTATATTCATACCCTTCAACATCTATGGAAACAAAATCCGCTTCTCCGCCCAAATACTGGCTCATAATTGAATTCAATGAAATCATGGGGACATCAATTTGTTTTTCACATTTGAATCCTTTTGTTGTAAGTATTTCCAATGACTCCTCAGAGAAAGTATTTGCCCCAGGTCTTCCCTCTATAACATAGAATTTCAAATTACTGCCTTCATCCTTGATTGCACCACATCCGTAACACAATACTTCATCATTAGGTCTCCTATCCTTCACACTCCTTATCATATCCGGATTTGCTTCTACACACACTCCTGTATGTCCATTCAAATAGAAATGATAGGTATTACTGCCATTTATAGGATCCGGAACTCCAATCTCCAAGTACTTTATTTTATTTTTGTTATGTTTCCTCAATAACACTTCCACAATTGCATCTTCTCTATACTGTGCAAAATATACTGCTTTATTCGGAAATACATCTGTAATGAATTCTACGTCTGCCTTTGCATTAATTGCCTTTGCATTTTCACGTATTTCGTCTAAATAAAAGAAGGTTGTCACTACAACAAGAATATTTTCCTTTTCCTCTGCAATCACTTCCGGCAGATATATCGTGAGTCCAAACATCTGGGTTCCTTTTAATTCCGTTTTTTTATCAACGATATAGTCAATATATTCCATTGCATATTCATATTTAGGCAACGCACGTCCACCCCCCCAGACAACTACTTTTTCATAGTTCTTGCCGTTAAACTGATATCTCATAATTTTGCGCCTCCACTCTCTTCTCCTTATGCCTGCCGGGCAAGGCTGCATCTGCGGCACAACACATCTCTGCCATCTTCCATATTCATTTTAATATTATTCATTGCTTTTCCATTTATAATCTCATCATATGAATCATATAATAAATTTCCAAGTTCATGTTTCAGTCCGAAATCCATGCAACAGAGCACCACAGTACCATCCGGAAGCAGCACATTACGATTTAAAACAACGCTTTTTGTACATATAATTTTTCCGGTATGGCACACATTTTCATCTACCTCTGAACCGCCAAGATTTCCGGCTCTGTCTATCAAAACAAGATTTGCAAATGAAACCCTATTATTAATAAATTTTACAATCTCCGGATGAGGTGTACCCTGGCAATTTGCTGTATCAAAGAAAGAACGATTGTCTCCTTTTTTGCTTTCTAGCAGAAAATCCATCACCTCAAAATATTCTTTCGTCATTGGAATATTTGCGTAACCTTCCTTGTCAGGCGTATGCAGAGTAACTGCCTCCACTGGTAATTTTACCAGCCTCCTGGCATCTTCCATATTCATTCCAACCAGCGTTGTATTTAGTAAAGTACGATGTCCCTGCTGTACAGAATATTCCATCATATCAATGCATTCCGGATTTAGAAACGGCTCAGCGAACCCTGAAAATAAGATCAATGTATCTTGTGGCATTTTATCCAGACATGTTTTAAAGGTATGCAATGACAATAAATACTTGTCATGTCCGTCCCCATAGGCACGACACAAGACATCTTGAGGACAATATCTGCAATTCACAGAACATCCAATTTTTGTAGTTATTTCAATTCCCGGTATAAAAATACGCTGTCTATTAATTGAAGACATACACAGATTCTCCGGAATATCAATATAATCTGTGATTCCCATCCCTTCTAAAATCTCATGTACCTCTTTTTGATTTGCTGTTTTCATGGCGATTACAAACAGAGCACCTTCATATGTCAGAACCGGAATCTCGTTTACCTGTACAACAGGGATTCCTTCTACCTCTTTGCGATTTAACTCCTTCTTACTGACACAGCAACCCATTATTTCTACTTCACGCTTTTTAATTTCCCTTATAACATCCTGCGCAATTACGCTCGCCCCATAAATAATTATTTTCTTACCGTCAGCCTTTTCAATAAGTTCAGAATAAAACTGCTCTTTTTCCTTCTCTATCTGGTCCTGCCTATTCATATGAGCAAATTCTCCTCTCCTTATTTTCTATTCTCCCGCTTAAACACATATATCTTTGATGCCCTTTATCGCCCTATCCTTATCCTTAAAAACACCATTTCATTCTTAGGCTTGTCTCAACAACTAACAACTCTTGACAACAGCAATACTGCACTGATCTCCAATAGGAAGTTTAGGCAAACTACATCCCAGCTCATTTTCAAAATCAGCGACTGCCGATTTAACCCCGGGCAAGTCAGGATGGAAATAGTCATGCAGTAAGATAACCCCTCCCATCTCCATCTTATTCCAGAAAAAACGAAGTCCCTCCAACTGCGGCTGATACAAGTCCATATCCAGATTTACAAAGCAAAACTTATCTGCGATATCCCTTGCACATTCCGGGAAATATCCCTGATATATCTTTATTTTATCAGGATAAAGCATCCTGGTTTTCACATTTTCAATCAGCTGTTCCGGTGTTTCATTTTTAAACGGATTACATTTATGTGGTCCATTTCTGAATGCAGAATACTTATTACTCTCATTGACTATATCTTTTTCTGCAAATCCTTCAAATGTATCACATAAATATAACATTCTGTCAGGCCAGTATTTATTCAGAAACATTGCAGTTTCTCCGCGGTATACCCCACACTCTGCTACATTTCCTATCAAACCAAGTTCTCTTGTAAAATCCGCAAAACATTTGATCCAATACTTTCGTATGGGATCTAATTCTATAAAAGCGTCCTGATACTTGATACTCATTTGCATGACAACAATTTTTTCTTTGGAAATTCCCATTTCCAGTAATTGCTCTTCAACAATTTTGAACATTGTTCCTTTTCTCATACAAATAAATATTTTTTCATAAGATATTTCTGCCAGTTGACTGGGTGCAATAATCGGAATACCCTCTTCTTTACCCCCCCACACTTCTTCATTATTGTCGCAAATTGCCACAACTTTTACTCCATAATATTTTTCCAATCCGCTTTTCAGTGCTTTTCCATATTTTCCCCAGCCAAAAATAACTGCCTGCATATCTCCAACTCCCTTTCTGAATTTCTCATTTACGCAAATTATAATTGTAAATATTCCACCTCTGTTTCCCTCTCCCTCGCCATCAGTATGCCTTCCGCAATCCTCCAGTCCGCTTCCGTGTCCAGATCACAGGCTTCATCCTTTGGTATCTCAAACCTGCCCAGATTCCCGCCAAACACAGGATTCTCCCCCGCCTCCTGCATCTTCATGAAGTTGTCTCTTTTCCAGGCGGTCAGCGCCCATACAATTTTCTGTGTGGGTTCCAGCAACTGACTGTTTATTTTTTCCTTTAACGAAAAATTAAGGGGTTTATCCTGATAAAATGTCTCTTCTCTTTCCGTTACCACGGACATAATTGTGTCAAATTCATTTTCCTCTAAATACTGAAAAAAACTCTGATAGGTTTCTTCTTTTAACAATGGTGAAGTGGGATTCACCATTACAACATAATCACATTCATGTTTTTGTAAAAACTCATACGTAAAATCCCGGTTCGTCGCCGTATCGGATGCCAGTTCCTGCGGTCTCTTATGAAACTTTGCCCCAAAATGCCCGACTGCGCGGCCCAGGTCCTCATCTTCCGTATTTACCCATACTTCCGAACATAATCTGCTTTTCAGGCACAGTTCAATGGGATATTGAATCAGCGGTTTTCCGCACATAAAACGGATATTTTTCTTAGGGATTCTTTTAGATCCAAGCCTTGCAGGGATCATAACAATAATCTTCTTTGCCATACTCATACTCCTTATGTGCTTTTGCATACATACCGTTCCATCGCTTGAAAGCCGCTTATATACGAATTTTGATCACAAATTTTTTTACCGTTTCACATTGCTGGTTTACGGATATCTGAGGCCGGTGTGCCTCCCCAGGGTAAATCATGGAGAAATACCCTGTCTTATTCCTGACAGTCACATTGGGCTCAATTGTCTCTTCAAAAAAGACAACATCCCTCTCCTCATCATATTCGTCCAAAACAGAAAGCCTGTCTCTCTCGAAAATATCGATCCCTTCCATCCCAGCCAGCGATGACTGAATGTCAATATACTTATCATGGGCTTCGATTCTGCAGTCCCGGCGCAAAGAAGTCGGATAACTCATCACTCTTGCATAAATTGCCTCTCCGTCTATTTCGTAAAATCCCTCTTTCATATCAGGAGATAATTGCTGCAGAAAGGAATCTATTTTCTGAAATTGTTCCTTTGTCACATACTGGCTTAAATTCTGAAGCTGGTCAAAAACCATATGCCCCCTCCAAGTCTCTCAATAGATTTTTCACGGCTTCTGTCTCCATGCTCTCTCTGCAGGTTGTTGTATAAGTACATATATGAGGCGTCAGAATTGCATTTTTACATTCACATATTTTGCCATGATATGGCTCCTGCCATAATGCATCTCCCCAGAACCCTGCGATTTTCCCGCTTTGCAGGTTTTCGTACAGGGCATCCTCATTTACAACCGTTCCACGGGCGCTGTTCAGAAGAATGGCGCCCTCTTTCATAAGCTGCATCTCCCGCCTGCCTATCACTTCCTCATTTCCGCTGACATGGAGCGTCACTACATCGGCAACTTGTAATCCTTCCTTCAGTTCACATGTGGATACAGCCTCATTGTATTTATCATAAACCGACACTTCCGCTCCCAGAAATTCTAAAAGTTCCGCTGTCTTCCTGCCTATATGACCATACCCTATGACCAGAATTTTGATTCCTTTTACAGAATGGCCTATCCTTTTTTTCCATACGCCGTTATGTACATCATCATTGGATAACGGTACCTGATGAATCAGCGCCAAAAGGTTCGTCAATGTCATCTCTGCTACGGCCTGCGTCGGACCATCCGGGGTATTTGATACCTTAATTCCATATTTCCGCGCCGCTTCCTGGTCCACATTGTCCATGCCAATCCCGATACGGGCAATTGCTTTCAGCTGCGGTGCATGCCGGAATACCTTTTCATTTAACGGCTCCAGTCCTGCCAGCAGTCCGTCTGCCCCTGACAGATGCCCTATAATTTCTTCCTCTGTCATCTTTCTTTTATAAGGATTTCTGATTACTTCTATTCCTTTTTCCAGCAGTAAGCCAATTGCCTTGTCGCTGCTGTCAGAAAAAGATGACGCCCCCACTACAACCTTCATCAGTGCTTTCCTCCCATATATTTCTCCAGAAAATGATCCAGTGCCGCATGCAGTATAACCGCATGGGCGCTTTCTACCAAACCATAAGTATCCAATGGAACATAGAAATTTAAATCTCCCATTTTACGTGATTTGTTGTCAGCGCCCTTACCTGAAAAAGTAATACAATATGCCCCTTTTTTCTTTCCTGTTTCCAACGCCTTCACAATATTAGGAGAATTCCCAGAAGACGATATTGTCACTAAAATATCCCTCTCCGACAGAATCCGGTTAATCCGGTAACTAAAAACATCTTCATAAGATAAATCATTGCTGATTGCCGTAATATGTGCTGTCTCCGCACAAGTAGTAGTATTGATCCCGGCATTCTGGAACCAGTCATGGGACATATGCTCCGCCATCGTTGCGCTGGCGCCGTTTCCACAGAAAAAGATCAGTCCTTTCTTATCGTCCCTCACTGCCTTTGCCCTTGCATTCCACAAATCAAGCGCTTCCTGAATCGGCATTTCATTCCCATTCTGATCAGTCGTAATTAAATGATTCACTCCCGTCAGTACATCATCTATATATTCCTTATAAAACATTATCAATCTGCCTCCCTTTCTGTCAGCAAACACGACTTCCCACAGACCAATTCAGAAAGCTCATAAACATCATTTATATTTTTAGGTAGCGGCTTCCCAAATGTCACTGCTCCAACTTCCAGGTCAGCATACAAATAATATTTTAGCAATTGAGCAATGTGTTTTGTAAATGCATCCTGCTGTTTTTGAGAAAAACCCTCATTTATTGCACTGGAGATTGCAAAATCTATATTATCCTTTGTAAAAGCCTCATAAGTACAATCCTTTCTTCTCAGCTGATTATATCCTAACATCACTACCGGTTTTTTTCTAATCAATGCAACATAAGCAGTAGATGACAATATAGTAATTGTAACATCCGAAAAATCAATCACATCATTTATATCTGCCGCATCCACATATATAACATTGTCAGGAAAAGAATTTTTTTGTTCCTCTGTAGGCCTATACATCGGATGTGGCTTATACAATAAATTCCAGTCATTTTTTTTTGCCAAATCTGCCAAAAAAGGAACGGCTTCCATACTTGACGAAAACATGGGCGAATGATATATTCTGGCATTTTCTCCATAATATGCCAGCCCCGACTGTGTGTCATTCAGTCCTGCATAAAAAATTATGGGCCGATTCTTCTTTATTCTATAACATACTCTTGATTTCCAATTATTCTGAGGCTGAATTTTTCGGTTTATTCTGCTTTCATTTAGGTATTTCCATACATCTTTTGCTTCTTCCATTTCATCTGCATTCACTGGCAGCATCTTAAATACATCCGAATAAACAGCTGGCAGACTTTCCCCCATTTCCCCGCCAATCTCAAGCGCCCATGTTTTAGGAAGCGCTCCTTTATGCGTATAAATTACTGGAATGCCTTGTTTTTTGCATAAAACAGCTAATATTCTATGGCTTGTTGGAAATGAACATAATATTATAACTCCCTTCGGCCGAAATGAAAGCAACATTTTTTCTATGAAAGAAGCTTGTTTATATGTAAATAAATGTGCTTCCCCATTTTCTAAATCAGAATATATTCCCTCGTATTCTTTTGCTATTTCCATTAATTCAGGATACTTCTCCTGCAAAATAACAGAATAATCAGCATTCTCTTTTCTGACAATAGGTCTTAGCATATCCGCAGCAAAGATTTTAGGAAGAACATACACTGAACTGCCTGACCTTTCTGCTGATTCCAGCTGATTTATGTACACAGCATCTGAAATGACAGTATATTCCTCATGTAAAGACTCATACAATTTTTTATAAAAAATATTGTATGATTTATGAAATCCCAGCAGGGATCCCCAGCACCATATTTTCCCTCCCAATGATTTATCACTTCTTAAAAATTCATAAACACTATCGCAATCTTGGTCTATATCATCTATTTCTATTAATTTTGGTT
>CAJTLR010000001.1:0-5488 GCA_910577185.1 uncultured Acetatifactor sp. | reverse complement strand
CCCTCCACCAGATTTTTTTTTCTCAGTAATTCTGCTATTTCCTCATAAAAATTAATCTGAATATATATAACTATATTATCCCAAGATTTTATCTCATCCGGCATTTTAACCGGACGCCCCAAAAATGTCTTTCCTTTCTTTTCTATATCACTGTCTATAAAAAAAGAAATATCGTTATGTCTTAATGTTCCAACATATTTTGCTGCTATCCATCCAGTTCCCCAAATAACTTTTTCTTTCATAACCTGACTAGCTCGCCCTTTTCATAAAATCTTAAAATGTAATTCCGCCATTCTGTAATAACCAACATTTTTATGCCCTTGAAACAATAGTTATAATCATATCAAAAGAAAAATCTGCCTTCTGCAACATTTGTACACACTGAATCCATTCAGAAACATCTGGTTTGACATTCCTATATTATGATTTTGGCATATCAGGCGCTCCCCAACAGTATTCCTTTACATTCATCCACATTAAGTCCATCCAAAAACATCTGACACCAAATTTCCAAAGTAAACATTTTAAGAAACAGTGCCGACTGGAAATAATTTAATTGCCCATATACCCGAAGTTCACTGTGTGCCCATTGTTCAAAAATATCACTGTGAATAATTCCCCGTTTTTTGATATAGGCAAGAATCCGGCCGATTAAAGCCATGTCTGAACATAAAAACATGTTCCCCGGAATAAAAAAACCTACTTTACGCCGAAATGCAAATTCCCTTCCAAAAAGTTCGGATGCTATATCCTTTAAAATAAATTTTCCTTCTTTGGATGCGCGATCCATAAGGAAACTTTCAGGAATATCCCAGGCCAGGCGTACCAGCTCATTATCCAGATACGGAACACGGTTTTCCACGGAATGTGCCATAGACATTTTATCCTGACGGGAAAGTAATTCTACTAAATGCGTTGATATTTCATATTTAATTTGTCTATCAAATACCGAACCTGTAAATCGGGCAAAGTAATCTTTTCTTTTTTGGTAATAAGATTCTGGTTCCAAACCAGGCAGTACTCGCCGCAAAAAATTTATATCTTCCCGCCCATCCCTGAATATAATTGTATTTATAATATCGTCTTCGTTTAAGGAATTCTGTGAAAAAGCTAACTTCTGGAAGCATTTATATCCTCCATACATTTCATCTGCCCCCTCACCAGACAGTAACACTCTAATTCCATTTTTATGTGCGCATTCGGAAATCTGAAGCATTCCAACCGCAGGTGTATGGGACAGTATACTGTCAAAATGCCACACTGTATCTATAATATGATCTATAAAAAAACGCGCATCTATCTTCCCGACATGTGCATTCAACATCAGTTTTTTATTTACGACATCAATGTATGGACCATCTGCTTGTTCTTCACACTCCACCTTGCATGATACAGTATCCGTTAATCCATGTTCTTCTGCAGCAATTTGGGAAAGAATACTGGAATCTATCCCACCAGACAGTTGACTTCCCACCTTTACGTCGCTTATAACCTGACGGCGCACTACTGCTTTCATGGTCTCCCATATACGTTCTTTTATATCAGCATAGCTGCATTCTCTTTCACTGCGATGATATGATTCAACGTCAAAATATTTCCACTTTCTGATATAGTCTGTCTCCAGATCATATTCCATCACAGTTCCAGCTTCCAATTGCCCCACACCCAATAAGAGTGTATCTGACAACAAGCTCTTAAACAAAATATATTCTTCCACTGCAGCCATATTAAGCTTTGCACAAAAACCATGATACCCAAGAAAAGCTTTCACTTCTGATGCAAACAGTAGTACATCTTCTGTGTAAGCAACATATAACGGTTTTATTCCAAATCTATCTCGGACTATGTATAACTTCCGGGTACGAATATCGGCAATTGCAAATGCAAACATCCCATTCAATGCTTCTAAGGTCTTTTCAATTCCATATTCCATATACATATGAAGAATAACCTCAGTATCTGTACCACTTCTAAATATATGTCCCTTTTTTACAAGAGAAGTACGCAATTCCACAAAATTATACACTTCTCCATTAAAAATAATGGAAATATCAGACTCTGTATTTTGCATTGGCTGATGGCCATTACGTGACAAATCTTGTATGCTCAGCCTTTCAAACCCCAGCAAACCTTTACATGCAATGGTCTCTCCAGACGATATTTCTCTGATTTTGGATCCATTTAGATCAAGTGCTACCCCTCCTTCATCATCAGGTCCTCTATGTCTCTGTATTCGGCACATTTTAAAGAGTTCTTCCGTCTGTATATACCGCTCTTTTCCTTTTGCAATAATACCTGTGATGGCACACATAGCGCTCCTCCTATCTGCATCACTTATTTCCAGCCATCCTAAGTCCCGCTTCCATGGCATCCAGCATGCTGTCCGCATTTGCCCGTCCTTCCCCCGCCTTGCCAAAGGCGGTTCCGTGATCCACGGACGCACGTATGATCGGCAACCCAATAGTACAGTTGATTCCCCGCACGGACCTGAACTGCCTTTTCCCTTCATCCCACTGAAAGCCGTTCAGCTTCAGAGGAATATGTCCCTGATCATGATACATGGCCACCACAATGTCATACATTCCTGCCTTGCATTTTACAAAAACCGTGTCTGGTGGCTCCGGGCCGGCAACTTGAATTCCAAGTTTCTCTGCCTCTTGTATTGCCGGGATAATTTCGCTGGCTTCCTCTGTTCCGAATAAACCGTTCTCCGAACAGTGTGGGTTTAAGCCTGCCACACCAATCCGCGGTTCCGCGATTCCCAGCATCCTGCATCCCTTGTCTGCCAGTTTTATCACCGTCAGCACCCGTTCTTTCCGTATCCGCCGACAAGCCTCACTTAATGCGCAGTGTGTCGTAACGTGTATCACACGTAAATTTCCACTTGCAAGAAGCATGGCATAATCCTTTGTTCCGGTATATTCCGCAAATATTTCAGTGTGTCCGCTATAATGATGGCCAGCCAGGTTGATGGATTCCTTACTGATGGGGGCTGTAATCACTGCCGCTGCCTTTCCCTCCATGGCAAGCCGGATTCCACGGACCACATACTGGAAGGCCGCCTCCCCGCAGACTGCAGAATTCTCTTTATACTTCCAGCCGCCGGGCCTTAAGTAATTCAGATTGATGAAATCCACCGTTCCAAATTCTCCCGTGGCCTCTTCAAAATCATTTATCTCTTTCAGGCTTAGGTCCAGGCCGGAAAAATGGATAGCGTCTTGTAGCGCCTCATAATCCCCGATTACGACAGGAATGCATTTCTCGTATATGCGCTTTTCAGACAGCGCCTTTACCACAACTTCCGGCCCAATCCCCGCCGGGTCCCCCATCGTGACCGCGATCTTTTTTCTCTCCATTTCCTTATTCTCCCTGCGTTAAAAAAGATTCAAGATTTTTTTCTTAATGTCAGTGGTCGAGATTCCTCGGGTATACGGAACATAAATCACATCCACCCCCCGTTCCCCCAAGACTGTCTCAAAATAATTCCAGCGCTCCGTCCCCTTCCAGTCATCCCCTATAAAAATCACATTAAAGTGATACCGTTCCAACAAAGTCATCTTGTCCCTGACTTCATTTATGACAACCCTATCCACTCCCCTGACCGCGCCTATGATGCGGGCCCGCTCATCTTCTGGTATCACTGGACACCGGTGCTTGTACTGACTTACAACCTTGTCGCTGTGTACGCCCACTATCAGATATTCACACTGTTTTTTGGCAGTTTCGATCATATTTAAATGGCCCACATGAAACAGATCATAAACGCCATCTGTATAACCAATCTTGTAACGCTTTGTCTCCATGACCTCATTCCTTATGTATACAGCCTTCAGGGCACCCCTTACTCCTGCCATTCTTGTCTGCCTGGCAAAGTAAGCCTGGAAATTGGATGCACCTTTCTTTTTTCTGCCCCAGGCATGGCCATATAATCATTGTATTTCACTTTCAGATACCCATTGAAATCCCTGGCACCGGGAAACTGGCAGTCTTCAAATTTATATAACTGTAAATCCGTATACCATTTCCTATCATAGCCATACACACCTTTCGGGGTAGGAAATGTCAGAATCCTTACCTGCTTTGTGCGTCCCAGCTTCACACAATAATTTATCCAGTTCTGGTAACTGCGAATAAGCCACTTCTCAGGAATCATGTACAGAATCTGATAGAGTCCTCTTTTAAAAATATTCTTATCAGCCTTTCTGCCTACTGCCGACCAGAATGCCTTTCGGTAAAAAAAACAAACAGATGCGTGCACCTTTCGGACAAAATCCGAATCCGGTACATTGTCAAAAGGCATAAGGTCTATTGCAATTCCTTGTTCATATGGCATAAATTCCTGATTCAGACGTATGAACTCTGTATTCTTCCGACGAAGCTTTCCATATCCCCATCGGTACCCTTTTGTATCCCGGCAGTCCTGAAAATAATACTTTTCTGTATTCAGCTCCGTCCTGCAGACCTGTCGGAATTTTTCATATTCCTTTCGTAAAAAACCAATGTCAGCATCATCATCCCACGGTATGTATCCCTGGTGCCTGATGGCCCCCAGCATAGTTCCACCCACCATATTGTAATGAATATGGCATTTTCGGCAGATACGCCTAACTTCCAAAATCAGTTCAAGCTGTGTCAGCTGTATTTGCCTTAATTCCTCTGGTGTAATCTGGTAGCCGTCCCTTTTTGCTAAAATATCCATATGTGCTCCCACCTATGCCAAAGTAGAATTATCCCTAGTCCTTCACTTGTCTTCATATGCTTTTATCATTTCTCTATAGCAAGTTTAGGTTGTAACACACCCCTGGAACTACTGCTCATCCCCTATAAAATCTACAAAAATATCACGCTAAGAAGATAAGCAACCATAGTGTCTGTAATATAAATCAATGATCATTTTTGTACTAAAATAAAGTATTCTAGCAAAACACTAATATTAAAGGCAAAATCCCGAATAAACAGACTGTTACCATGTTTTATTCATATTGATATTCTGTTACGCCAGAACTATCTTTCCCTTACCTTTTTGACAATGTTATATGCTGAGAAACACCTGATAAATAAAGTATATTCTGTTGAAACACTGTGCCATAGAATATATAATAAGACACATATACTTTAAGATAAGACAAAATAAAAAATTAGATATATTGGTCATCCAGACATTCCTGCCGGATGATGCGGTTGTTCACCGCTTCGCTCCCCGGTACGTCATGAGGCACTGTCTGCCCCGTGTTCCCGTGGTCCTGGCATACCCAATACGCAGGCCGGCTTCCACCGGTGTACTGCCTTCCAATGCCGTTCTCTTTTTTCTCTATCAGCGTTACCCTCCCGTCAGAAGTGCGGACACTGTCTTCCGTTCATGTTCCCGCCTGTCATGGACCGCCCCCCGGTCTGCCGGGTGCCGCACAGAGAAAGAATCATGTGGTTTCCTTACGGCCATGCACCATTCCTTCTCTGTACGGCATTCCCCCGCTTCAGTAAAACCCCG